>JBATHI010000024.1:0-9442 GCA_049666645.1 Flavobacteriaceae bacterium
CCTCTCGTCATCACCACTGGTCACAATATCGATATTGTCGATGACCAGGTTGGCTTGGTTGATGCTTTCATAACTATTGACCCATATTGTTTCCACAAAGAAATTGTCCACCAGTAAGCTTTTCGTATAGGCTTGCCTTGGGTCGAAAAAGGTACCGCCCCAGACCACTTGATCTGTGGTACCCAAGAGATCGGTCATCAATTGTAATTCCCCACCATAGGTATCCCCTTGGCCCATTTCATCATAGGTTCCAATAAGAATTGCTGAGATGTTGGCTTCAGAAGTGATGGCCAACTCCCCGGGGAGGTTGTCGGTTGGGTTGATTTCCAATCTGTCTTCACATCCTAAAATCACGATGGAACAAAATGCCAGAATTGATAATTTATATGATTTCATGTCTGTTATTTTTAAAAATTAAGGTTAAGGCCTATGGTATATGTTTTGGCCGGTGGCGAAGAGTAGAACGTTTGCCCAGGATTATTGGATCCATTGACATCACTTCTGGCCTCAGGGTCTTCAAAGTCATAATCGGTGAAGGTGAGCAGGTTCAAACCCGCAAAGTAAACGCGTAGCTTACTGAAGCCCATTTTATCCACGACCGAACTGGGGAGCGAATAGCCGAGTGTTAGATTTCGCAAGCGTATAAAATCGGCCTCGTCCAAAAACCGGGTTGAATTCGCCGTACCGTTACCGCCAAAGAGCCTGGCTTGAGGAATGTTCGTAATGTCCCCCGGCTGTTGCCATCTGGCCAATTGATCCCTGCTTTGATTGTCGTAGAAATCCCCGTTCACCGATTGGAAAACCCCACCCCCGTTATAGATACTTGCGCCCCATTCGCCTTGAAAGGTAAAGGAGAAGTCCAATCCTTTGTAAGTGATGGAGTTGGTAAGGCCCCCGATCCATTCGGGAAAGGGGTTGCCGACAACGATTCGCTGGGCCTCATTGGGATTGGTGGTCGTATTCCTGTTCAGGGTGCCGTCACCGTTGTCGCTGTTGATATAATAAAGCGCATCCCCATTATCTGGATTGACCCCTGCATATTCCCGCAAATAAAATGCAGCCACACTGTTGCCGACCCGGTTGATGTTTTGACCGTTGACGATGTCCGCATTGTCATTGGGCAATGACAAAATTTCATTAACGTTTTGGCCCAAGTTGAAATTGGTGGTCCAAGTAAAATCATCGGTTTCCATGTTTCTGGTATTGAGCACGATTTCAACCCCTTTACCCCTCAGCTTTCCAATATTCCGATTGATGATATTCGAGCCACTGCTCGGCACCAAAGGCACGGCAAAGAGCAATCCATCGGTATCCTTAACATAATAATCGAGCTCCCCGGTAATTTTATTATCCAGAAAGCCAAATTCTGCACCAAAATCGGATTGTTTCGATTTCTCCCAGGTAAGGTCGGGATTTCCAGGTTGGAAGGGGGCCAGACCTGGGCGCTGGTTGTAGGAAACCGCCGAGAACAGGAATCGCGAGGCAAAATTGCCGATTTCCGCGTTCCCCAATTCGCCATAACTGGCGCGTAATTTAAGGAACGAAAGGGTATTTGATTCTTTCAAGAAATTTTCCTCAGACATGATCCATCCTACGGAAACGGCGGGAAAGGTACCGAAACGTTGGTTTTGGCCAAATCGGGATGACCCATCCCTTCTGATACTCGCCTTTAAAAGATATTTGTTGTCCAAGCTGTAGGTGGCCCTGGCAAAGTAGGAGAGAAAGGCATTTTTTTGCTCGATCCCTGTTCCTGAGGTTACTTCTGCACCGCCACTTACCGTGGGCAGGTCGTCTCCGGGAAATTGTTGGCTGGTGACACTGGTGATCCTTCTGTTGTTCTGTGTGTACTCGGTACCCACGATTACATTCACGTTATGCCTTTCCGCAAAAAGCTGATCAAAGGTGAGGTAGTTGCTGTAAACATAGCTTTCAGAACCGAGGTCGGAGGCGAAAGCCTGTCCGTTGGTAGATTGGAACAGGGCATTTTGGCCCCTATAGTTATCTTCCGTCTGTGAAAAATAATCATAGGAAAAATCTGAATTGAATTGTAGGGATGGGATGAATTGGTATTCCCCAAATACCTTCCCTGTGATTCTCCTGACAATGGTCTTGAAAAAAGCATTTTCATCGTCGAGTAAAAAGTTGCCGTAGAGGGTATTCGGATTGGGGGTGCCGTCGGCTAAATATGCCGGTGACAGCGGCGATTGGGCAATGGCCTGCAAAGGGGTGGCGAAATCATTGTCGTTGGCAATCCGATCTATTTCAGTTCTGGAGAGGCCTAAGTTCATGCCCGCGGTAAACCTATCATTGAATTTATGGCTTACGTTGGATCTTGCCGAGGCCCTTTCCAATTCATTGCTGCGAATAATGCCCGTGGTATTGTTGTAGGCCCCGGAAAAAAAATAGGAGGTTTTTTCATCGGCTCCGGACATGGAGAAGTCGGCATCGGTCTGATAACCGTTTTGGAAGGCCAGGTCGCTCCAATTGGTGTCGACTTGCCCTGTTCTCCAATCGGTATCACCGGCCAGAAAGTCAAATGTGGCCTCCGCTTCGGCCCTCCCGTCGGCTTCCCCAAAAGAATTGATGGCGGCCTCGGTAAACAGTTCAATATATTCTGCAGCGTTCAGCCATTCCCTTTTATTGGTCGGTTCACTGAACCCTTGGGACAGATTCAGGGAGAAGCTCGCCTTGCCTTGCTTTCCGCGCTTTGTGGTGATCAAAACCACCCCGTTGGCACCTCTGGCACCATAAATGGCAGCTGATGAAGCGTCCTTTAAAATGTCAATGGATTCTATTTCGTTGGCACTCAGGGTCAATAATGGGTTGGTAGGTGCCCCGTTTCCAACATCGTTGTTGCCACCAATGGGGTCTACCAAAGGAATCCCATCGAGCACATAGAGCGGTTGCGTTCCGCCACTGATACTGGCCGCACCCCTAACCCTGATGTTAATGCCCCCTTCTACCTTACCATTGGTCTGGGTGACCTGCACCCCAGCGGCTTTGGCAACCAGCGCATTCTGCAAGTTGGGATTGGGCACTTCGGAGATGTCATCGGAAGTGAGTTTTGCGATGTTGTCGGTAAGCGTGCGTTTGCTTTGGGTACCATAGCCAACCACGATGACTTCTTCCAAAAGGGAAGCGTCTTCCTCCATCTGCAAGTCGATGGTATTCGAAGCGCCAATGATGCGTTCAACGGTTCTTTGACCAAGATAGGAGAAAACCAAGGTCTGCCCTTCGCTGGCCTGGATGATATAATTCCCATCAAAATCGGTTTGGGTGCCGTTGGTGGTGCCTTTGACCAATACGTTTACGCCAGGTAAAGGAAGGCCATCTTGATCGTTGACCATCCCTGAAATCGATTTTTCCTGCCCAATGGATAATTGGGTGACCAACACCATGATCAGTGTTACAATGCCAGATAGTTTTAGTTTCATAACTATTAAATTGGATTATTCGTTCAAAGATGATTATAAAAGATTAAACAAAAAAATAAAAATTGTCTAATAATGCGATCCAATTTCAGAATTTGTATTCGCAACAATACAAGTGCCAATTATTTGAATAATTCGCAATGGGTTTGGTGGAGGAAGTACCAAAGTATTAAAATTTATGATATAAATGGCACCATGGGTAATTATTACAGCATATTTTATGGGTTGCCAAAATGGTGGGATTTCATAATTGTCGGATAGCTCAGGATAGATGGAATTCAATAAAAAAACCGGCGCTCCCACCGGTTTTTAGACTAACTAACTCAAAAAATTACTAACTCAAATATTTTAGGTTCACTTTCACCGACACCATGGGTGCCGAAAATTGAATTTCGATGGGCAAGTGAATGTTGCCCTTAAATCTTGAACGTATTAATATTGAGCTTATTGTATGTTCAAATCAATTTTTTTATCGGTCTTGCAGGCCGAATACTTTTTGCAACAGGGCCGTTGTTCGCGCGGAAACCTTCGTCCTGATTTCCTTTTCTTCCACCGCAATCATGGTATATACCCCATTCAGGGCCTCTTGGGTGACATAATCGGTAAGATCTGGGTTCACATTATCGGTCAATGGTAGCTTATTGTAGCGATCGATCAGTCCTTTCCATATTTGATCTGCCCCCACTTTTTGAAATGATTGTTGGATTATCGGATTGAATTTTTCATACAATGCCGATTCCGTATTTTGGTTCAAATATCGGGTAGCCGCATCATCCCCGCCCATTAATATTTTTTTGGCATCTTCAAAATCGATGCCCTTTACCGCATTTACGAATATAGGCGTAGCTTCCCCGACAGCATCTTCGGCAGCCCGGTTCAGGACCTTTAGGCCTTCATCGGCCAGATTTCCCAAGCCGACATCCCTCAAGGTCTTATCCACCTTCCGCAGTTCTTCCGGGAGAAGGATTTTCACCAGTTCGTTTTTGTAGAAGCCATCGGTCTGCGTCAATTTTTTCACTTGTTTGCTGATGCCCATTTCCAAAGCCTCCCGAAGGCCATTTGCAATTTCCGCATTGCCGATGCCTGTGGATCCTTGGGGCAATTGGTTCATAACCTGTTGCAGCTCCCCACAGCCTAAAAAATGTAAAATGATCAAAAGTAAAAGGGTCTTATTTTTCATGGGATGGATTAATGGTCACGCAAAAATAACGGTTTTGTTGTTATACACCATGGTCTTCCGTTGTACATGCAACCCAACGGCACGCGCCAAAACAATTTTCTCGAGATCACGGCCCTTAGCGATAAAATCTTCAATACTGTGGGTATGTGATACAGTCGTAACATCCTGTTCGATGATGGGCCCTGCATCGAGTTCTTCGGTTACATAGTGGCTGGTGGCCCCGATGATCTTTACGCCCCGCTTAAACGCGGCATGATAGGGCTTGGCCCCTGCGAAAGCTGGTAAAAAGGAGTGGTGGATGTTGATGATCCTATTCGGATAGGCCGAGATGAGACCACTGCCTACGATTTGCATATACCGGGCCAGCACGATAAAATCGACCCCATGAAATTTTAAAAGTTCCAGTTGCTTTTTTTCCGCGTCTTGCTTGTTTTCCTTGGAAATGGCAATGGCATGATAGGGGATGTTAAATTGATCTGCTATGGGCCTTAAATCTTCATGATTGCTGATGATAAAAGGAATCTCAATGGACAGTTCCCCGGAATGGAACCGACTCAACAGATCATAGAGGCAATGGTTATATTTGGAAACAAAAATGCCCATCTTGGGCTTTACGTTGTCGAGGTGCAAACTCCATTGCATCCGATAAGGTTTGGCCAGCGATTTTTCGAAATCACTTTTTAAATCCTCGATATTGGGGACCATCTTGTCAAAATCGGTTTCCAAGCGCATAAAAAACACGTTGGCCTCTTTGTCTACATGTTGGTCGAGATATACCACATTGCCTTCCCGGGCTTGTATGAATCCGGTTACCGCATGGATAATGCCCACTTGGTCTGGACAATGTATGAGTATGGTGGTCTTCAAAAAATCGGTTTTAAGGCACCAAAATTAATATAATAATGGGGAAGGACTTAAAATGGCAAGAGTATTTCCAAAATTGATGGCAGGTCAACGGCCTGCACTAGCCCCAATAACCTTCGCTGGAAAGGTTCTTGCGCCACTTCCTAAAGGATGCCCTAAAACTTTTGATTTCCTTTCGCAGGAGGTTCAAGTACTCTTTTTCCCTTACACCATCCTTTTCAAGCCCCGTGCAATACGAATTGATGTTCCGGATCATAATATTGATGAAGGACGCACTCCGCATCCGTTCGGAATGGGATTGGGAAAACTCGGCATGCGCGATTTGCTGTGGTATCAAAATGGCATCGGTCAGCAAAGCATCTGCGATGATATCCCTCAGGCTTTGCGATTGGTACAGTTTAAGCAAGTCTTTATTGAAGGTAACATAGGAAGCGATTTCCCTGCTCATAAGGCAAAGCTCCAATGCTTTCCTATAAATGGGTACCGATTTTAGATTTTTGTGGGACATCTTTTCTTTTTCAACAATTTATTATAAAGTTACGCTCGAATTTAAAAATTTATCTTTAGAATAAATAGTAAATCAGTAATTTTACTTTTAAAACAAAATAAAAAAATCCATAAAATTTTGAATGTTAAGATAGATGATTTGAACTGGAGTATCCTCACCTGCCTTCAGGAAAATGCGCGCGCATCTTTCGCAACCATAGGCCGAAAGGTCGGCTTGACGCCCCCTGCCGTGGCAGAACGCGTCAAGAAGATGGAGGATATGGGCATACTGGAAGGGTACCATGCCTTGGTGTCGCACGCAATGACCGGGCATCAGCTCAGGGCCATTATAACCCTTCGCGCATTTATGGGTAAGTTAAAGCCATTCTTGGCCGTGGTGACTTCTTTTGAAGAAGTGATCAATTGCTATCGGATCACCGGGAACGAGAACATTGTGATGGAAGTGGTGCTCAAAGACCAGTTCCATCTTGAAAAGTTTATCGATCGGCTGATTCAATATGGCGAAACGCGAACCCATATTATATTATCGAACGTGGTGCGCAATGCGCATATCAAAAAAGGAAAACCATAAGTAGCTTTGGTGGCGCACATTGGTATTTATTTTCAATCCCAATAGGGATAGCCTAAAATATTGCTTAATTTTATTTTATTGGTATTTGGCCCTATTTTTGATAATCAAATTGCGTATGAAACAACTTTTATCGGTATTCTGTTTCGGGGCGTTCTTTCTGGTCTCGGCACAAGAGTTGACCCTCAAAAAGGGTTTCGTCATCGATTCATTGGTGGTGAACGATTCCTTGACAGAGACTTTCGCGGTATATCTTCCCAAACGATTCGAGGTTTCAAAATTATGGCCCGTGGTCTTTGTCTTTGATATGAAGGGCAAAGGGCGACAGGCGATTGGGATGCTGCGGGAAGCCGCTGAGGAAGAGGGTTATATACTGGCTGCTTCCAACAACCTGAGCGACACCCTTTCCATAACCGACAATGTGCTCGTTACCGGCAGACTGATCAAGTCTGTGGCAAAATTGCTGCCGATCGAGGCCGATAGGGTTTATACAGCGGGTTTTTCCAATGGCGCGCGCATGGCCTCCCTGGTCCCGGCATTTATCAAGAGGGTGGAAGGGGTGATTTCCTGTGGGGCATCGATTACCAATATTGAGATCTTGAACCTTAAAAACCCCTTTCATTTTATCGGTATCGTGGGCATGGAGGATTACAACTATCCTGAAATGCTCAAGGTAGGGAAAACCTTGGGCAAAATGAATTTCCCTAACCAACTATTGGTTTTTGAAGGAGGGCCCCAATGGCCTACAACACCATATTTGTCGAGGGCCCTTGAATTTTTTACATTGGCTGCAATGACAAAAGACAGTGCCTTGAAAGACAGTGCCTATATCCAGCAAACTTACCGGCAAAATATGGATATGGTTGGCAGGTTGATTGCCACTCAAAATCCCTTGCGCGCCAATTATCTTGTGGAGGAAATGTTCGAAATTTATCGTCCGCATTTGGCAACCGATTCATTGCAGGACCTGAACAAATTTTTGAAGAAAGACAAACTGTATCGCAGTCAGATCAGGGCTCAGAACAGTGCATTTTTCAAGGAATCGTTGATCAAGGAAGATTATTCCTATTTTTTGGAAGAAGATGTGCTCACTTATAATTATAATAACCTGGGCTGGTGGAACTATCAGATGGAAGAACTTTCCAAATATGGTAAAAGTGCCAACGTTTTCGAACAGCAAATGGGAGAGCGACTTCGCGGTTATATCAATGCCCTTGTCGAAGACAACATCGATCTGTTGATCTCAGAAACCCCAATTGACCTCGAAGCCGTCAATTTCCTTTATATGCTGAAAACCATTACGGATCCAAAGGGTTATGAGTTCTATATGAAGGTAATCTCCAACAGTGCAGCTTTTGGTGACAATGGTACCGCTTTATTTTATTTGGAGGAGCTCTTGAAGAATGGTTACACAGACAAGGCGGCACTGTATTCCTTGGAAAATACCGCCCTTCTAAGGATTACCCCCGAGTTTAATGCAATAGTCGAAAAGTACCTGAAGGACGCCCGTTACGATATCATTGAGGAATAAGGCAGGGCACTTCTTGGAGGTTCCAGTCGATGACGAGTCCTTTTGCAATCGATCGTGCAACGGCTGCCCCATATAAACGCTCACAAAGATAAAGGGCCGCCTCGAAGCTCTTGGCACCTCCCGCGGAGGTGATATATTTTCCGTCATGGACGAACAATACACTGTCTTTTACCCTTAAATGCGGAAACATTTTTCTATATTTTTCAATATCGCTGGGAAAGGTGGTCGACACCACTTCATCGAGCAATCCGGCCTTGGCCAGGACAAATGCGCCATCGCAATGGCTGGTGATGAAAAGTGCCTTGGCGTCTACTTCTTGCACAAATGCCAATAATTGGGCATCCTCAAGATCGGTGTCCAGATGATGTTCGGCGCTGGGCACTACCAAAATGTCAATCGTCGGAAGGCCCTCTTGGGTATAATCATAATCGGGTAAGATGCGCAGCCCTTCGAAAGTAGTGATGGGCTCCAGGGTATTTGCCACGGTGAAGGTGTTCATGGCCTTGATGTTTTCACGGAACCGGGTATGCTGAAAGATATCATAAGGTGCGGTAAATTCGGTGTTGTAAGTGCCGTTCATAATCAAGAACCCCACGTTATATCGGTTCGGCGGCAGTGCGTTTGCCAGGTCCTTTTTTTGGTGCGTTGTGTTGGGATCTACTTTTTTGGGACTACATGCCCAGGAGACCATGACCAACGACAAAGCGATGATGAATGCTTTCATGTTTTTAGGGTTTTCTCTTTAGCCATAAAAGTAACAAAATACCCAATAGGCATATCACGCTCACGGCATACCACGTAATTTCGTAACCGAAATAGGCAATTGACCGCATGCCCGAATTGTGCCCAAAAATATGTGAAATGGAGAAGGCAATACTGTAAAGGGCCATATACTCTCCCTGATTTCCCCTTTTGGCACGTTCCATGGCAAAAGCGTTCGAAAAAGGAAATGCGACCATTTCCCCAAAGGTCATCAACAACATGCCAATGACCAATACGCCGGTCCATGAAGAAAGGTTCAGGATCAAGAAACTGAATGCCAAAAGCACAAAGCCAATTTTCACATAACCAATTTTCGACCCCGAACGACCTTCCATAAACTTGATCAAGGGCATTTCCAGAAGGAATATGGTAAAACCGTTCATGGCCAGAAGCAGACCGATCTGAAACTCGCTCAAGGCATGGACTTCGTTGTAGTATAAGGGTATGGTTGAAAAATACTGCACGAAGGCAAAACCGAACAAAACCATACTACCAATGAACAAAAGGTATTTTCCGTCGCTATAGGCCGATGTAGGACTCAGATTGCCTATGGTGTCCGATACCTTGGTTTTTTTAGGATTTAGAATAATGAGCAACAC
>JBATHI010000025.1:0-5359 GCA_049666645.1 Flavobacteriaceae bacterium
GTCTATGACCTGTATACCGGTACCGGAACCATCGCCCAATTCATCGCCAAAAAGGCCAAAAGGGTCATCGGTATCGAGTCGGTGCCCGATGCGATCGAAGCGGCGAAGGAAAACGCTGTAGGTAACGGACTTGAAAATGTAGCTTTCTTTGTAGGCGATATGAGGCATCTCTTCAATGCCCAATTTATTGCTTAAAACGGGGCGCCCGATGTGCTCATTACCGATCCGCCCCGCGATGGCATGCATAAGGATGTCGTAGAACAGATCATGGAGATCGCCCCAAACAAAGTGGTCTACGTAAGCTGTAACAGCGCCACCCAGGCCAGGGACCTGGCCTTGATGAAGGAAAAATACAAAATAACCAGGGTGCAACCGGTTGATATGTTTCCGCAAACCCACCATGTCGAAAATGTCGTACTTTTGGAGAAGTTATAGGCCCATGTACAAACAAAAAATTGCCTTTATTGTCTTCTTGGGCATCCTCGCTTTTTCATCTTGTGAAAAGGATGACATTTGTGTGGATGGGAATACACCCCTTCTGATCATCCGGTTTTATGACAGTGCCGATACCACCCTGGTGAAAAGTGTTCCCAACATGGTGGTGCGCGGCATCATCGGCCAGGATTCCTTGCTGCCCATCATCCCAAATGCTTCCGGGGATTCGATCGCCATCCCATTAAGGAGCGATGCGGGAACGACCCGTTTTTTGATCTCACAAAATCCGACTCCGTCCGATACGACCCAGGTGAAGGCAGACACCCTTACGTTCAACTATGGGACCCAATCTTTGTTCGTTTCCCGTGCCTGCGGATTCATTGCCAACTATGCTGAATTGGGGGTTGAACTGGATGCGGAAAACGAACCGTGGATACAGGCGATAAACATTGTGAACCCTTCCATAGAAAACTCCTCCTCGGCCCATGTTAAGATTTTCCACTAGCCTCTTTTTTCTGCTGTTCCTGTGCAAGGGCCTGGCCCAAGGAAAACCGATCGATTTGAATCCGACCGACACGGTGGTCTATACGCAACCTTACGGACTTAGGGTCGGTATAGACTTGAGTCGCCCCATCACCTCCTTTTTTAACCAGAATTATACGGGACTTGAGTTTGTGGGCGATTATCGCTTATCGCAGAACCTATATCTTGCAGGGGAGTTGGGCAATGAAAAAAAGACCAAACAAGAGGACCTATATCATTTTACGACTTCGGGAAGTTATCTCAAAGTGGGCGTCGATTACAACACCTATGGCAATTGGTACGGGGAACAGAACATGATCACGATCGGGGGGCGCTATGCGGTGGCCAGTTTCAGCCAAACCCTCAATAATTATCAACTGTTCGACAACTATCGCTATTGGAACCCGACCGATTTTTCACCCGGTTCCTCAAGTACAGAGGAATTCAAGGGTCGATCCGCTTCTTGGATCGAAGCCGTCGTGGGCATCAAAATGGAAGTCTTCAAAAATCTGTACCTGGGGGGCAGCATCCGTATGGGCATTTTGGTAGGGAACAAGGAATCGGAACGTTTTCCAAATCTTTTTATCCCAGGTTTCAACAAGGTCACGGATGGCAGTGGTTTTGGCGTTGGGTACAATTATTCCATCAGCTATCTGGTACCCCTCTATAAAAAGTCCAAGAAAGCAGAGGAATCGGAAGCCGTTCCCGTTCCCGAATAAAAGTCAGATTTCACGAAATCCTTTTGTGAAAATCCATTTCATCAATACCCTTTCTTTGCCGGCACGATCGATGGCGCCGAACTTTGGTGCCAAGATATTAGCGATGATGGCCGCACCGACCGCCAAAAATATACGGTTGATGTCAATGAAATAACCGAGGGCCAACCTAGCGATAATGAAAAATACTGCAAAACCGATGAAATTGAAAAGAAGCGCTTTGTGTTTGGGCCGCATGGCTAATCCTTGTTTTGATATTTGGCTTTCTTACTGCCCTCGTACATCACATATTTCACCAAACGCGATTCCAATTGGCTGTTGAAAACCTTTATTTTGCGGGAAGGCCTTAGGCCAACAAATTTTAAGGCTTCCAGGTTTGAAGTGATCAGCCAGGCATCGGTACCGGGATACCCCCTTTTTAGGGTGTCGCCTATGGCCGCGTAAAAAGATTCCATTTCAAGGTCGAGGCGTTCCCCATAGGGCGGATTGAAGACGATGTGCAACTTTCCTTCCTTGGTTTTCTCGCTCTTAAAAAAGTCTTTTTGTTCTACCTGGATATATTCCGAAAGGTTGGCGTTCGCCACGTTGTCCCGGGCCTTTTGCACCGCGGAGGGCGCCTTGTCATAGCCCATGATGCCATGGTGGAACTCCCGGGTCCGTTTTAAGCTGCTCGCCACGATCTTGTCGAAAAGCTCCCGATCAAAATCATCCCATTTTTCAAATGCAAATTCCTTTCGGTTGATATTGGCGGGGATGTTACAGGCTATCATGGCCGCTTCGGTCAAAAAAGTGCCGCTGCCGCACATGGGATCGAGAAAGTCGCACTGCCCGTCCCACCCGCTCAACAATAAGAGTCCGGCCGCCAGTACTTCATTGATTGGGGCAATGTTGGTGGCCGTGCGGTAACCCCTGTGGTGCAATGACCTTCCGGAACTGTCGAGTGAAACGTTGCAATGGCTGTCGTGGATATGAATGTTGATCCTAAGATCGGGGAACTTTACGTCAACATCAGGTCTTTTGCCATCGGTATCCCTGAATTTGTCGACGATCGCATCCTTTGTTTTCTGGGAAACGTAGAGCGAATGGGTAAAATGGTCGGAATTGGTGGTCGTATCGATCGCAAAAGTGGTTTCCGGCGAAAGATAATTCGCCCAATCAAAGGCATAGATTTGCCGGTACAACTCCTCTTCGTTTCGGACGGAAAAGGCATGGATGGGCTTGATGATCTTAATGGCCGAACGCAAACAGAGATTTGCCTTGTACATAAAACCGGTATCTCCTTCAAAAGAAACGCTTCTAACCCCTTCCTCGACATTTCCCGCGCCAAGATTCCTTAATTCCTTTGCCAATATTTCTTCAAAACCGAACAGGGTTTTGGCCACCATTTTAAAATTATTGTTCATGCCTTCCTTTAGGATTGCCACAAAAATACACTAATTTTAGGCCTTGATGTCCATTCTTTGCCCATAACCTTTTTCATGCCAAACATTGCATCTGACTTTTAACAGGAACACCTATAAAGGGATGACAACCTATCGAAAGGCTTGCCATTCGTGATAAAAACCACAAGCACCACCATGAATTATTTGCTTCCCATTCTCGCAGTGCTGTTGAGTTTTGTTTTTGTATTGGTGGCCAAACCCAAACATCGGGAAAATTTCAAGTTATTGTTGGCTTTTAGCGGGGCCTTCCTTTTGGCGCTCACGCTCTTTGAGCTATTTCCCAGGGCCTATCAAGAGGGCGATTCCAAAACCATAGGCGTTTTTGTGATGTTGGGCATCCTTTTGCAGATATTCCTCGAATTTTTTTCAAAAGGTGCGGAGCACGGTCATGTTCACCTTGATGTTGAAAAAACCGGTTTTCCATGGCTGCTGTTCATCAGTTTGTCGATTCATTCCCTTTTGGAAGGATTTCCCATCCAAAGCAACGCTAGCATCATTTATGGCATTTTGATCCATAAGATTCCCATCGCCATTATATTGAGCATCTTTTTTCTCAACTCCAAGACCAAAATGGTCAACGCGATTTTTTTTATAGTCCTCTTCTCTTTGATGACCCCATTGGGCTATTTTATTGCCGCCGATTATATGATCGATTCCGCCTTAAGCGCGAACATCAATGCTGTGGTCATTGGGGTTTTTCTGCATATCTCAACCGTTATTTTGTTCGAAAGTTCGGAAGGGCACAAATTCAACCTCAGAAAACTGCTGGTCATTGTCATGGGCATCGTCATTGCATTTTTGCTATAATGTACGGTAAGGAAGAATCAAAACGATTGAGACAGGATTTTTGGATCGCTTTCGGGAAATCCTTTCCCCGTAAGTGGGTATTGTACCAAACCAAAATCAAAGGGATGGCCTTCAAATTTCATTTCGATCTGCACGGGGCCATGGTTTCCCTTGATGTAGACCACAACGATTTGGAAATACGCATGGCCCTATGGGATAAATTATTATCCCTAAAAACCCTATTGATAACCGAGTATCTGCCAGAGGCTCAATTCAACGATAGTTATCTATTGGGCGACCAAAAGGAAATCTCAAGAATATTTATGATAAAAGAAGGTGTTTCCATTCACAACAAGAATACTTGGCAGGAGAGTATGGTTTTCCTCCAAGAAACAATGCAACGATTTGAAGCATTTTTTGAAGATTACAGGGAGGTGCTGACGCCTTAGTCGATCAAGCCAAAAAACCGGGGCAACCAGAGTGAAAGTTCGGGAAAATAAGTAATGATCAAGAGGATCAGGGTCATGGCGCCCAGTAAGGGCAAAAGGGGTTTGATGACCTTGGTCACCGGAACCTGTGCCACCCCGCTGCCCACAAAAAGCAAGGTTCCTACGGGTGGGGTGCAGACCCCGATGCATAAGTTCAAAACAATGATCATCCCAAATTGTACCGGGTGCATGCCCAGGGCCATCGCAACGGGTAGAAATATAGGCGTGAAAATGAGTACGGCGGGCGTCATGTCCATAAAAGTGCCCACGACCAGCAAGATGATATTGATCAACAAAAAGATCAGGATAGGCTCGCTTACCGAATCCAATAAGGAATCGGTCAATAATTGCGGTATTCCTTCAAAAGAGAACAGCCAAGACATGGCCATTGAGGTGGCGATCAAAAACATGACCACGGCAGTGGTTTTGGCACTGCTCAACAATATGGGACTAAAATCGCTGAATTTGAGCTGTCTGTTCAAAAATCCCAGAAAGACCGCATAGACCACCGCTATGGCGGCTGCTTCCGTCGCCGTGAAAATACCCGCAACGATGCCCCCTACCACGATGACCAAAAGCGATAGCCCAAGAACAGCCCTTCTAAAATCCCGGAACAACTGTTTCAACGTGACGCGATCAGCCTTGGGCAAGCGATTTCTTTTGGCATAGAAGAAAACCATCACCATCAGCGCCAGGCCGACCAGGATACCGGGTATGTAGCCAGCGATAAACAGCGCTGCCACCGACGCGGTTCCCCCACTGGCCAGGGCAAAAATAATCAGTACGTTACTGGGCGGGATCAACAAGCCGGTGGTGGAGGAGCTGATATTCACGGCCGCACTGAATTCCCTCGGATAGCCTTCCTTTTCCATCTTATCGGTGAGCGTGCTGCCAATGGCGGAGGCCGCCGCGATCGCCGAACCGGAAATCGCCCCGAACAGCATGGCCGCGATGATGTTCACATAGGCCA
>JBATHI010000026.1:0-3402 GCA_049666645.1 Flavobacteriaceae bacterium
CCTTAGGGGTATAGACAAAATATATTTCCTTAGCCTTGATGTCCATAGGCTTTTCCATATTGATCATCACCATACCGCCAGGCTGTCCGGCTACGGGTGTTGGCATGCTGCCCCTCCCCAACAATTCCCCGTCTGGCGCATTGAGGCGCATTTCAAAATCAACGCCGGTTTTGGGCGCCGCTTGCCAGCCAGCGGTGATCATTGCCGAGTTTACCCCTTTTAAATCGATATCGTCCATCGCGAACCAACCTGGCCCATCGGGCAACAACAAAAGGTTCATGCCGTTAAAGGCGATCGGTGAAAACCCTTGAGATTTGGTAGCTGTACTGAAGGCCACCGTACTTCCCCTTAAAGAAACCGTCTTGGCCCCGGTCAAAGGGCGTACCCCATTGCTGCCCTGATCGGTATAGCTCGCGGTGAGCACCATGACATTATCGGTAGGCGAAGGCTTGGGCACCAAGCTACCGGCCAATGGGAGCGATTTCTGCTTCACCCCCGTATCGGCCAACGATCGAATGTAAAGGCCAATCTGTCTGGCTTCATCGGTGGTCACGTTCGGATGGGCGGGCATCACTACTTCGCCCCATACCCCAGATCCTCCTGCGATGATTTTCTTTTGAAGGTACCCCAAGGCCCTCCTGTCATCCTTGTACTTTTTGGCCACATCGGTATAATTGGGGCCTATGGAGGCCTCCGCTTCCTTATGACAGGTCTTGCAATCGAGTCCGAGTGTCAGTGCCTTTCCGGTCACTGCCGCAGATACTTGTTGGTGGCCCAATGACATGTTCACCTCATCCATGCCTTCCAAATAATCCACGGAGACAAATACATTGGCTGGATCTATGGTCTCGTTGCCATCAGGGTCGGTAACCGTAACTTTATAGTTCACCGGTTCCCCGGCAATAAAAAAGGAAGAATTACCCCCTTGAAGGTCAATCGCTATTTCAGGCCTGCTGTTGCCGGCCACGATCGTGGTGGCGGTGCTTTTCGCCATGGCACCTTTGTCGTCTTTTGCTTCTACCAACAGGTTGTATTCCCCTGCCTTATCATAGGTATAGGTGATTTCTGGAGCCGTGGTCGCTTCGGTTTCCCCGTTTCCAAGATCCCAGATATAGCTTACGGGATCATTTTCAAGGTCAACCGCTTCCACTTTGGCCGTTACCGTCAACGGAAATTTTCCCGAGGTTTTGTCCACGATCATATTATCGATTACAGGTGGTCTGTTGCCCCCGTTGTACTCGATATAGCTTAACCCCGAATCATCATTTTTGGAAAACCAACCGCTGCCATATTCCAGCAGATATACCCTTCCATCGGGGCCCATTTCCATATCGATCAAATTGTTCAACTTGATATCCGAAGCGAAGGGTTCCATTTTATTGAAGGTGCCATCTTCAAAAAGGGTCACGGCCATCATCCAACCCCGCATCCATTCATAGATGATCACTTTGCCGTCGTAATAAGAGGGCAATCCGCCCCCATCGGGGTACATGTCGGAATAATAGGTTGGACCGGCCATCGCGTTCCTGCCGCCCGATCCCACTTGGGGAAAATCAGGGGTTTCGGCATAAGGATAGTATACATAGGCCGGTTGTGCCGGCGGCAATTCCCTTAAGCCGGTATTGTTCCTTGAATCGTTGATCGGTTTTTCGGGATCGAATGCCGGGCCGCTTTCACCGGTTTCATAGTTATAGGCATGATAGGGCTTGTTGTTCCCTATGAACAAGGGCCATCCAAAGTTTCCTGCGGTGCGTGCCTGGTTCATTTCATCATACCCCCTTGGGCCACGGGTGTCAAGCGAGTCTTCCCGGGCATCCGGACCTACTTCGCCCCAATACAAAAATCCTTTTTTGGGATCTACCGAAATACGGTAGGGGTTGCGATGACCCATGGTATAGATTTCCGGACGGGTTTTTTCCATCCCCACGGGGAAAAGGTTGCCCTCGGGAATATTATAGCTGCCGTCTTCGTTTACTTTGATCCTCATGATCTTGCCGCGAAGATCATTGGTGTTACCGGAGGAACGACGGGCATCATATTGTTCATGGCCAGGAGTGTCGTTCAAGGGCGCATAGCCGTTGCTGACATATTTTTCGTCCTTTTCGTTGAATGGGGTTGAATTGTCGCCTGTAGAGAGGTATAACAGGTTCCCGGGGCCAAAAGCGATCGATCCGCCGGTATGGCAACAGATTTCCCTTTGGCTTGCCACATCGAGGATGACCTGTTCGGAATCGAGATCAAAAACACCATCGATATATTTAAAACGGGACAATCGATTGACCCATTCATCACCGGTTGGGGCATAATAGACATAGATCCAATGGTTGGTCGCGTAATCGGGGTCTTTTTGAAGCCCCATTACCCCTTCCTCGGCATTCACGCCAGGGGTGTTCAGGGTTTTGGAATAGACATCCAAAAGGGCCACCTGGGTGAGCTCCTTGGTATCGGCCTTATACAACATAATCTCTCCCCTCCGTTGTGCGATCAGCACATCGTTGTTCGGTAGGACCGTCATTTCGGTAGGCTCGAAAAATTCGCCACCGACCAAAGCCACCTTCGAAAATCGGTTCATGTCGGGAGGGATTTGGGTCACGGCCTTGCCATAGTCCAAATTCTCGTTTTTGCCGATTGCATATTCAATGCCCCCTAACAGATGTTTCAGGAACAATTCTTCTTTATAGCTCTCATCGGTATGTCCGGCACCGGTATAGAAAGCCCTGCCTCCGTCGAAATCGTGGTACCAGGCGATCGGGTGAAAATCCCCGTTCGTGCCCCCCTCGTAGGTAGATTCGTCGAGGGTCATCAATACATTGACATCTGGATTGATATTTTTATAATTATAAAGTTCATCGGTACGGTGCCAGACGGTATCGGTAA
Source organism: Flavobacteriaceae bacterium (assembly GCA_049666645.1). GTDB lineage: Bacteria > Bacteroidota > Bacteroidia > Flavobacteriales > Flavobacteriaceae > Pelagihabitans. Next base: position 2,878 of record JBATHI010000026.1, read on the forward strand.
AAAATTCGGTTGCGATGAAGTTTTTATCCTTGATGATAAAATCGGCTACCGGGGTACCGGAAGGATGGCTTTGAAACTGAGCGCCGACCAATTTGTTGTACCATCCCCAATCATATTCGGTGTCAGCCGCGGCATGTATGCCCACAAACCCGCCCCCGGCTTGGATATAACGTTCAAAAGCGGCTTCCTCCTTGGCATCCAAAATATTGCCGGTCGTACTTAAAAATATGATGGCAGAATATTGTTTTAAGTTGTCTTCATTGAACATTTCCGGATTTTTGGTCGTATCGACCACAAAACCATTTTCGTTCCCCAATTTCTCGATCGCGGCCATGCCGGCCGGAATGGAAGCATGTTTAAAACCCATGGTATTTGAAAACACCAGTACTTTGGGCTTCCCTTCCCTTTTATTGCCACAGGAAACGGTCAGGAGTCCAAGTATCATGGTCAATGCGTATAAAATATTTTTCATAGGGGATTCAAATTAAATGATCAAAATTTAAGTGCTAAATGTAAGGATAACCC
>JBATHI010000027.1:0-3832 GCA_049666645.1 Flavobacteriaceae bacterium
CCCCGGAAATGGTGGAACACTGGCTCAACGGAAAAAAAGTACTATCTTTTGTTCCTTGGACCGAGGCCTGGTACGCCCAAAAAAATTCGGACAAGTGGAAGACCAGTCCGGATTACGGCAAGTTCAAGAGCGGCTATATTGCCCTGCAAGACCATTCGAGTCCGATTTGGTTCAAAAACATCAAGATCAGAAAACTATAACCAACAGAACATGAACAAAAGGGAATTTGTCAAGAAAAGTAGCCTGGGGATGGCCGGTCTCATGCTCGCCCCCTCATTTTTAAAACGCAGCGGGCAAAAGTCAAGGCTGCGCACGGCACACATCGGGGTCGGGAACATGGGGGGCGAAGACCTAAAGGCCATATCCTCCCATAAGTTGGTCGACGTGGTCGCCCTGTGCGACGTCGACGCCAACAACCTCGCCGCGGCGCACAAGCTGCATCCGGGCGCACGTGTGTTTTCCGATTACCGCGAGATGCTCAATACCATGGGCAACGACATAGACGCCGTGGTGGTCTCCACCCCTGACCATACCCATGCACCGGCCTCCCTGATGGCCATGCACATGGACAAACCGGTATACTGCCAGAAACCGCTCACCCACCATGTGAGCGAGGCCCGGGAAATGAAAAAGGTGGCCGAAGAGAGGAAGCTGGTCACCCAGATGGGAATCCAAGTACACTCTTTTTACGACTATAAACTGGCTACCCTACTGATACAGTCGGGCATTATAGGCAAGGTACATACGGTAAGGGCCTGGTCGCCCAAGAATTGGGGCTATGACGGCCCGGTGCCTGAAGGCAGCGACCCCGTACCCGCTACCTTGAATTGGGACCTCTGGCTGGGAACGGCCGCCGAGCGCCCCTACAAGGAAGGCTATTACCACCCCGGCAACTGGCGCAAACTCATGGATTATGGCTGCGGCACCCTGGGCGATATGGGGGTACATATTTTCGATACGCCCTACAACGCTCTGCAGTTGGACGTGCCACGGACCGTAAAGAACGATTGCCGTCCACCGACAGGGTACGGCTATCCGGAGAAAAACACGGTCACCTATGAATTTCCTGAAACGCCCTATACCGCAGAGACCCTCACCTGGGTGTGGTACGACGGGCCAGGGGCCCCACCGGCACACCCCGACCTAAAATTGCCAGGGGACGAAGCCCTGCACGATCAGGGCGCCATGTTTATGGGGGAAAAGGGCCGTTTGTACCTCCCGCACTTCCAGAAACTGCCCCAACTGATCGTGGATGGAGAATATCAGGAAATGGATATCGCATCGTTCAACCTGGGTGCCCCGGTGCGCGATTACGAGAGCGAAGGGAAAAAACACTACCACCAATTCGTGGATGCGTGCCTGGGCAAGGCCGAGTGCTCTGCCCCCTTCTCCTATGCCGCCCGTTTGACGGAAACCATTTTGTTGGGCGTAATCGCCGGCCGTTTCCCCGGGCAAACCCTGCTTTGGGATGCGGAGAAGGCACAGTTTGAAGTGGAGGCCAACAAGTACCTTACGGGAAATTACCGGAAGTTTTAGACAAAATGCATCTTATTGGAACCATAATAACAAGGCCTTCTTTGAAAAAAGAAGGTTTTTTTAAATTCCAAATTATCAAACAGTGCCAATGACCTGTTTGGGCAAAAGAACCGATCCAAACCCAGCCCTGGCCCCTCCCAGGAGGGGAATGGTTTCCAATTAGAAATCGAATCCTTAGAATTGATGCCTTGTCAGGTCGAGCGGAGTCGAGACCGGCCACGCTGGCAACCATCAAATCTCGTTCTGCTTCGCAAGGTACCACCCTCCAACCTATATGTTGAACTCGGCAATGCTCGATATGACAAAATATATACTCGATTTTAATTACAGAATTTGAGGAATGTCGCCTCTCGACTCCGCTCGAGGCGACCTTGTATTTGGAAAAGACCCCTAAAAGTATCGCGTCAGAGCCACTATTGCTGAAAACCTTCGTTGAAGTAGAATCAGTTAATATTCAAATTCCAAGCAGAACACGCTTATAATGGAATATTGCCATGCTTTTTCTTGGGCAGGGTGGCCACTTTGTTTTGCAGCAGGGCGTAGGCCTTGATCAATTTGTTACGGGTATCTTTGGGGAGTATGACCTCATCGATAAAACCACGCTCGGCGGCACTGTAGGGGTTTGCGAATTTTTCGGCATACTCGGCCTCTTTTTCGGCCAATTTCGCTTCAGGATCTTTTGCGGCAACGATTTCTTTCCTGAATATGATCTCGCTGGCCCCCTTCGCCCCCATCACGGCGATCTCTGCACCGGGCCAGGCATAGTTCATGTCGGCACCGATATGTTTTGAGTTCATGACATCGTAGGCGCCGCCATAGGCCTTTCTGGTAATAACCGTCACTTTCGGAACGGTCGCCTCGCTCAGCGCATACAAAAGTTTTGCGCCATTCATGATGATTCCCTTCCATTCCTGATCGGTACCGGGAAGAAATCCGGGCACATCCACCAAAACCAAAAGGGGAATGTTGAAGCAATCACAAAAACGGGTAAATCGGGCCGCTTTCTTGGAACTCTCCACATCGAGCACCCCCGCCAGATGCATCGGCTGATTCGCGACGATACCGATACTTTTACCGGCCAGTCTCGCAAAACCGACCACGATGTTTTCCGCATAGGCTTTATGGATCTCACAGAATGTTTCCGCATCGATGATCCCATGGATCACTTGGCGCATATCGTAAGGCTGACTGGCATTTTCAGGGACTATCTCCTCCAGCACCGCCCGGGATTCATCGGTCAGGTCATAGGGAAGATCTTCGGGGGCATCCTCACAATTCTGTGGCATATAACCGATCATTCGTTTGATCTGATCGAGGCATTCCAAGTCGTTCACGGCGGTCATATGCGTCACGCCCGATTTCGAGGCGTGCGTTAAGGCGCCTCCCAGCTCTTCCGAAGTCACCGATTCGTTCGTGACCGTTTTTACCACATTGGGTCCCGTTACGAACATATAACTGGTGTTTTCTACCATGAGGATAAAGTCGGTCATTGCCGGGGAATATACGGCACCACCCGCACAGGGGCCCATGATCGCGGATATTTGCGGGACTACCCCGGAGGCCATCACATTTCTATAAAAGATATCTGCATAGCCCCCCAGCGATCGCACCCCTTCTTGGATTCGTGCGCCCCCGCTATCGTTCAAACCGATAATGGGAACCCCGATTTTCAGGGCGATGTCCATTATCTTGCAGATCTTCTCGGCATGGGTTTCCGATAAGGCGCCCCCAAAAACTGTAAAATCCTGGGCAAAAACACATACCTGCCTCCCGTTGATGGTGCCATAGCCGGTGACCACCCCATCGCCATAATAGATTTCTTTTTCCATGCCAAAGTCTTGGGTACGATGGGTAACCAACGCCCCCATTTCTTCGAAAGACCCTTCATCCAATAAAAAATGGAGCCGCTCCCGGGCCGTCAATTTTCCCTTGGCATGTTGTTTTTCAATGCGCTGTTGGCCGCCACCCAAGCGGGATTTTGCCAATTTCTCTTCCAGGATCTGCTTTTTTGATTTCATGTGAACGATATTGAACGAATTTTTGCTACCGGGTCCTGCTTTTTTTCCAAAGGGAAGGGACCGTAATGGGCTTCCTCAGTATTTTTTGATTTTCGAGATGTAACCGTAATCCAACGAGTGCCGCAATTTTGCGTTCCTCGGCGTATTGTTCTGCAAGGCTTTCCGGGGAATAATGGTTTTTGACGAAATGGGTATCAAAATCCCCCGAAGTGAAGGCCTCATGTTCACAAACAAATTTGCCGAACGCCAAGGTGGTGGCCACGCCTTCGATCTTGTAT
>JBATHI010000028.1:0-39173 GCA_049666645.1 Flavobacteriaceae bacterium
TGTGCCGTGGGTAAGGTATTTCAGGTATTCTCCTCTGAATTGCCCACCATCGTTGCAATGGATGTCGAGGAACGGAACAACGGGTTAAGGATCAGCGTTCAAACGGCCGGTATTGGGAACTACGAATATGCTTTGGATGATCCCACGGGACCCTATCAGGAAAGCAATGTGTTCGAAAATGTAGCGACCAACGTGACCAAAATCTATGTCAGGGATAAAAACGGGTGTGGTTTAGTGGAACAGCGCATCATTCAAGGCCCGGTTAAGGAGGATTTTCCAACTTTCTTTACCCCGAACGGGGATAACGTGAATGACTATTGGCAATTTATACCCAGAGCAGAAAGTGGAGTAGCCGTACTTGAAATCATCCATATCTATGACCAGTTCGGAAATTTGGTGGCGCAGTTGAATCCAAACTCACAAGGTTGGGATGGCACACAGAATGGCAGGCCCTTGCCTTCGTCCGATTACTGGTTCAGGGCCATATCCACAAAAAACGAAAAAATCGTAGGGCATTTTACACTAAAGCGATGAAACAAAATTGCACTATCTTAGCATGCTTCGAAAAGGAGAAATGAAAGGAACGCTGACATACCTGCTGATGATCTTGTTTGGAGCCACCTTGCACGGACAAAGCTGCCCACGAATCAGCACCCCGCTAAATGGCTCCACCGGTGTTCCGGTGGACGTCACCATCCGTTGGCCGGTAGTCGATGGTATCGTGGGATATCTCATTTCGTTGGGGACCACGCCGGGAGGAACCGACATACTCAACAGAAGATCGGCAGGGCTTACCAATTCCTTTACACCAGAAGTTGGCCTTCCGGAAGATACAGTGATTTATGTAACCATCAGCCTTTTCCTGCCGGACGCCCCTTTGATCATTTGCCCTGGGGAGTCGTTCCGAACCGTGGATGTGACCACGCCACCGCCCTGTACGCGGTTGGCCTATGCCAATGACCTGCCAGATAATGCCAGGAACAGGATCAATTGGGCATATGCTTCCACTGCAACGGGCTATCGAATCACGGTGGGAACCAGTCCGGGTGGCAGCGAGATCGCGGACGGCCTCGATGTGGGCAACGTACTATCGTACAGACCTGTTCCCGATCTGCTGCTGGACACCGATTACTACGTACAAATCGAACCCTACAACGAAAATGGCTCGAGCGGCCCATGTGGTTATGAGGTATTGAACACATCCGCACCTGCTTTGGATTGTGACACCTTTGGGCCGAATATCGGATTGCCCGAACAAATCGGCCTATGCCTGAACGATCTGCCGTCAATAATCGCGAGTGAAGCCAATGCCGAAGGATATCGATGGTTCCGCATCAATGAAGATTCGAGCGAGACCCTGATCTCGGAAGCGGCCGAAATAGCGATAGATGCCCTGGGACGTTACCGGTTGGAAGCCTACAACACCGTAAACCAGTTTAGCATCGTTCAGGTGTGTGCAAGATCTCACGAATTTGTGGTCATCCGGTCCGAATTGCCCACTATTGATAATATTACCCTTGATCGGGACAGCCCAGGACTCAGGATCAGCGTGGGCGCTAGTGGCAGTGGTGATTATGAGTATGCCCTGGATTTCGAAAATGGGAGATATCAAGACAGTCCTGTTTTCAATAACGTGCCGATAGGAGAACACACCGTATATGTAAGGGACAAGAATGGCTGTGGCATTGCGAGCCGAATTGTTGACGCCGGCATTACAGCAAGGGATTTTCCAGCTTTCTTTACCCCGAATGGCGATGGTGTGAACGATTACTGGCAGTTTGCACCAGAGTCGATAAACAACGAAATCAATGTGGAATATATCCGTATTTTCGGTCGTGGAGGTGATTTTTTGGCTCAAATAGATCCCAGATCTGAAGGCTGGGACGGAAACTTTCAAGGCCTACCGTTGCCTCCGTCCGACTATTGGTTCAAAGCGATCACTTTCAACGGGCAAGAAGTTCAAGGACATTTTTCGTTGAAACGCTAGATCACGGCCTGAATCCAAAATACTTGTGAAGCCCACCATAAAATTACCGCCGATTGGCTATTTTTAAGGAATGAAATTTAAGGTAGTATCCGAATTCAAGCCCACTGGCGATCAACCTGAAGCGATCAAACAACTTGTGGAAGGGGTCAACGCCAAGGAACGCCACCAGACCCTTTTGGGCGTCACTGGTTCCGGCAAGACCTTTACCGTAGCCAACCTGATCGAACAGGTGCAGCGCCCCACTTTGGTATTGGCCCATAACAAAACCTTAGCGGCCCAACTGTATTCGGAGTTCAAGCAATTTTTTCCGGAAAATGCCGTGGAATACTTTGTCTCCTACTATGATTATTATCAACCGGAAGCCTATATCCCCAGCTCGGGACTTTATATCGAAAATGATCTGTCGATCAATGAAGATATCGAAAAATTAAGGTTGAGCGCCACCTCTTCATTGCTGTCGGGGAGAAGGGATGTTTTGGTCGTGGCTTCGGTTTCCTGTCTCTATGGCATCGGAAACCCCGTAGAGTTTCAGAAAAATGTGATCAATATCCAAAAAGACCAGGTCATCGCAAGAACCAAGTTCCTTCACCAATTGGTGCAGGGCCTGTATTCAAGGACGGCGGCAGACTTCAGAAATGGTAATTTTAGGGTAAAAGGCGATGTGGTGGATGTATTTCCAAGTTATGCGGATCACGCTTTCCGAATCCATTTTTTTGGGGATGAAGTTGAGCAAATCGAGGCCTTTGATCCTTTCAACAATAATGTGATCGAAGTTTACGAAACCCTGAACATCTATCCGGCGAACATGTTCGTGACCTCCCAGGACGTACTTCAAAATGCCATCCACCAAATACAGGACGATCTGACCAAACAAATCGATTATTTCAGGGAAATAGGAAAACCTTTGGAGGCAAAACGATTGGAAGAACGCACCAATTTCGATCTGGAAATGATTAGGGAGCTGGGCTACTGCTCAGGAATCGAAAATTATTCGAGATACCTGGATGGCCGTGAACCCGGCACCCGGCCATTCTGCCTTCTGGATTATTTTCCGGATGATTATTTGATGGTCATCGATGAAAGCCATGTAACCATTCCCCAAGTCCATGCGATGTACGGGGGCGACCGTTCCCGAAAGGTGAATCTGGTGGACTACGGTTTCCGATTGCCCGCGGCAATGGATAATCGTCCCTTAAAATTTGAGGAGTTCGAAGCGTTGCAGAACCAGGTGATCTTTGTCAGCGCCACCCCCGCGGATTACGAACTTCAGTTGAGTCAAGGCGTTTTCGTGGAACAGGTTATCAGGCCTACGGGATTACTGGATCCAATCATTGAGGTAAGGCCCAGCCTTAACCAAATCGACGACCTGGTGGAAGAAATACAATTGCGGGTGGAAAAGGATGAGAGGACCCTGGTGACCACCTTGACAAAACGAATGGCCGAGGAGTTGGCAAAATACCTGGCAAGGATCAATGTGCGCTGCAGGTATATCCATAGTGATGTGGATACCCTCGAAAGGGTAGAAATCATGCAGGATCTCAGAAAAGGTGTTTTTGATGTCTTGATCGGTGTCAACCTGTTACGGGAAGGTTTGGATCTGCCAGAGGTATCACTGGTGGCCATTTTGGACGCCGATAAGGAAGGTTTTTTGCGCAGTAACCGATCATTGACGCAGACCGTGGGCAGGGCGGCCAGGCATCTCAGTGGCAAGGCCATTATGTACGCCGATAAAATCACTGCCAGCATGCAGCGCACGATCGATGAGACCATTTACAGACGCGAGAAACAAACCGCTTACAACCTGGAACATAATATTACCCCTACGGCATTGAACAAGAGCCTTGACAATGTCCTGGCAAAAAATTCAGTGTCGACCTATCATTTTCAGAAAGAGGAACTCCGTGCGGCCGAACCGGATTTGGAGTACCTTACCAAGGATCAGATCGAAAAATTGATTCGTGACAAAAGGAAAGCCATGGAAAAGGCGGCCAAGGAATTGGATTTCATGCAAGCGGCTAAATTGAGGGACGAAATAAAAATGCTGCAGGAGCAAGACTGAACATACGGTTTAAAAACGCAGCCCAATAGATATTTGTATCAGGTAATTCTTTCAAGTTTTTTTTCATATAAAGTAATATATTTACTTAGTATTCAATTATTTAATATTCATTTTTAGATTTGTCTAAAAAACATGCTTTACATATGCTTTCCTTTTTTCAAACGCTTTATCGATAAGGGCCATCAACCTCCAGCCTTCCTATTGACCGGATGTCTTATTTTCATGTTTGCTGCATGCTCTTGGGCTCAAAACTTTAAGGGCTCACCTTTGGCCCGGGCGGCCCATGAAAAATTCCCGGAAGCGGTCTCAGAACTTATTTCTTTTTTGGCGCTCCCCAACGATGGGCATTTTACCGACCAGGTCCAAAACAATTTGGCCTGGAGCAGGGAAGCCTTTGAGGCGCTGGATTTCAAGGTTCAGATCCTGCCCACCGAAGGCGCACCCCTGCTTTTCGCTGAAAAGCAATATGGTACAAAAAATAAAACCATCCTATTTTACCTTCAAATCGACGGCCAACCGGTGGATCGGCAAAAATGGAGCCAGCCCGATCCATTTATTGCGGTCATAAAAGCGAAAGATAGCATAACAGATACATGGCAGATTCTGGATCGGGCGGTATTGGGAACCGAATTCAATCCCGATTGGCGACTGTTTGCGCGATCGGTCTCGGACTCCAAAGGCCCGGCCATGGCCTTTATCAGTGCCCTGGACATTTTGAGGGACCAAAAAGTGAAACCCCGGTCCAACATCAAGGTGATCATGGATTTTCAGGAAGAAATGGGCTCCCCCTATTTGGCCGACGCGGTCGGAAAATACAAGGAACTCCTCGGTGCAGATATGATATTGATCATGGATGGCACCCGTCATCCTTCGAACTTGCCCACGCTTACCTACGGCGCCAGGGGCATTGCCACCGCTACCTTAAAGGTTTTTGGACCCGTCTATCCATTGCATAGCGGGCAGTATGGTAATTTCGCGCCCAATCCCGTATTCGAGACCGCCCGCCTGCTGGCCGGACTTAAAGATGAAAATGGAAGGGTGACCTTGCCGGGTTTTTATGATGGCATACACATTTCCGAGAAGGAAAAGATACTTTTGAACCAAGTACCCGAAGACGTTGAACGACTCAAAACCAGCCTCGGCATTTCAAGGACCGATGGCATTGGCTCCACATATCAAGAAGCATTGCAATTCCCCACTTTGAATATTAGGGGATTGCAATCTGCCTGGGTGGGCACTGAGGTTCGCACCATAATACCGTCAGAAGTAATAACAGAATTCGATATGCGCCTGGTACCCGAATCGGATGGAAAAAAGTTGATGGAGTTGTTGAAAAGCCACATTGTTCAACAGGGGTACCATTTGGTGGATTCGATGCCCACGACAAAAGAAAGAAAAACCTATCACAAACTGGCTTCCTTTCATTACCGTCTCGGCTCCCTGCCTTTTAGAACCGATATGGACTCCCCCACCGGGGAATTCTTAAATCGTGCCTTGTCCAAGGTTTTTGGGGATCAGGTGGTAAACATGCGCACTACCGGGGGATCGCAACCCATCGCACCTTTTATCAACACCTTGGGCATTCCGGCGGTTTCCATCAGAATACCCAATCCGGACAACAGCATCCATGCGCCGAACGAAAACCTGAGATTGGGCAACTTTTATGAGGGAATATTGAGTTGTTTGGCCATTCTGGATGAACCTTTCCGTTAAAAAAAGCGCCCCTACCCATAGGGTAAGGACGCCTTTCAACTAACCAACTTAACCAACCATTATGAAATTCCACCGAGCGGTGGATACTCACAATATCTTCATCTACTTATGATAATTCGATCATCCTTTTTGGCTTAGGCAATGCCTCGGCTTTCTTGGGAAGTGTCAATCTTAAAATCCCATCTTGATACTTGGCCCCTATTTTGTCGGCGTTGATCGTTTTTGGCAAGGTGAAGGACCTTTTGAAAGCACTGTGCATAAATTCCCTTCTTGTGTAATTTTCTTCTTCTTTGGACGCTTCGGCTTTGGATTCGTAAGAAATGGTCAAGAGGTCATGATCCACCTCAATGTTGAAATCCTCTTTTTTTCTTCCGGGAACGGAAAGTTCCAGGTTAAAATCTTTTTCACTTTCCATAATGTTGACCGCTGGCAAGGACTTGTTCAAATTCTCCATCCCGCCACCGAACCAGTCTGGACTAAAAAACTCATTCATCAAGGTAGGAAATACCAGGTTGTTTCTTTTTACGATACTCATGGCTATAAATTTTAATGTTGATATATTTTTTTGTTTGTACTCACTTCCTATAGAGCAAATCCCATACCAACCCCATATTCATGCCTTTATGTCGGTATTATGGCAAGATTTACTGCCTTTTTGTCGTTTTTCCCTTCATGATACTCTTTTCCCTGGAAATGCCGCTACGATCGATCATTAATTAATGATAACTTGCCAAAAAAAAAGAATCTCATGAGCAATAACGATGTGTTTAAGAAACTAAGGGTGGCCCTGATGCTCAGGGACGATGATATCGTGGACATTCTAAAATTGGTTGACTTCAAAATCAACAAAACCGAACTGAGTGCTTTTTTCAGAAAGGAGGACCATCCCAACTATGTAGCCTGTGGCGATCAAATTCTTCGGAATTTTTTGAATGGCCTGGTCATCTATTTGAGGGGCACCAAGGAGCACCCCAAGTATCCGGGCGATGTCCTTGGAAAGGATAAAAAAGCCGCCAAAACGCCCTTGAGCGGGAACAAGACCTCCAAACCAAGTTTCAAAGCGCAGCAACAGCATCGGATGGAAAGGGAAGTGAGTCCGGTACGGTATAAAAACAAGAAAAAATCCTGAGCCTTTTATTTAGACCCAGGATTTTTGAACCATAAATGCATTAGGCTGAAATCGATACCGATACGGTATATTTCTTTCCTTCCTCAAAGGAGGACAAATCTACTTCATGGTAATTAAGGCTTGCCTTGATAAAGGCATCCAAAGTTGCGTCATCCGTGTCAACGGAGAGTACCACGATTTCCCTTGCACTGTTCAAGGTAAACAAAACCTGGGCGGTTTTGCCCTGTTCATCGGAGCTGAAATTGTTGTTCCTCAGCAAATCTTTGATTTGTTCAGATAGGCTTTTGGAAGGATCCTTTCCCTTAGTGGGATTATTGGCCAACATACTTCCAGTGGAAAGTAGCATTGCAGCTACCAGTAACAAACTGATTTTTCTCATGATTTTTGTTTTTTAATTGATGATTAATTGATGAATTACTAAATAGACGCTTCACTTCGGAGAATGTTACGGATATTTCCATTTTTAACAAATTTTTATTGGAATTCCATCGTCCGGTTGGTCCGGGAGAGGGGGGCAATCGGTTTTGGCAAGATCTTCATTCTAGGCCATAAAAAAAACCGTGCAAGGCACGGCTATATGGAATTTACGGATATGACCAGGACTAGGCCAGGACCGCCTTTACCTTATCGGCCGCCTCTTGGAATTGAACGGCAGAATGAACGGCCAAACCGGAGTTGTCGATGATTTCCTTTGCCAACTCCGCATTGGTACCCTGCAACCTTACGATGATGGGCACTTTTATGGCATCGCCCATATTTTTGTAGGCATCCACTATGCCGTGGGCCACCCGGTCACACCTTACAATGCCTCCGAAGATGTTGATCAATATCGCTTTCACGGCGGGATCTTTCAGGATAATCCGAAAAGCTTCCTCAACCCTTTTGGCGTCGGCCGTTCCACCAACGTCCAAGAAATTGGCGGGCTCTCCCCCGGCCATTTTGATCAAATCCATGGTTGCCATGGCCAGTCCGGCACCGTTGACCATACATCCAACGTTACCGTCGAGGTCAACGTAATTCAGACCTACTTCACGGGCTTCCACCTCTATCGGGTTTTCTTCCCTCAAATCGCGCATCTCTGCATAGGCCTTTCTGCGGTAGAGGGCATTATCGTCGATCGATACTTTGGCGTCAACTGCCAGGATTTTATCGTCGGAAGTCTTTAAGACCGGATTGATTTCGAACATGTTCGAATCACTTTCCACATAGGCTCTATATAAGGAGGTCACGAACTTGGTCATTTCCTTAAAGGCATTGCCTGAAAGACCAAGGTTGAATGCTATCTTTCGTGCCTGAAAAGGCAAAATGCCGGTTGCCGGATTGATTTCCTCGGTAAATATTAAATGGGGCGTTTTTTCGGCCACTTCCTCTATGTCCATCCCGCCTTCCGTGGAATACATGATCATATTTCGTGCGGTTCCACGGTTGAGCAGCACCGACATATAGAACTCCTTGGTATCTCCGGGCCCTGGATAATAAACGTCTTCCGCGATCAAAACCTTGTGTACCCTTTTCCCCTGTGCAGAGGTTTGTGGGGTAATCAGGTTCATCCCGATAATCTTTCCGGCAATCTCTTCTACCTCCTTCAGGTTTTTGGCCAATTTGACCCCACCTCCTTTTCCCCTGCCCCCTGCATGCACCTGTGCTTTGATGACGTGCCATCCGGTCCCGGTTTCCGCGGTCAGTTGTTTTGCGGCTTCCACGGCCTCCTTGGCATTGTGTGCTATGATGCCGCGCTGGATACGCACACCAAAACTGGCCAAAATTTCTTTTCCTTGGTATTCATGAAGGTTCATATGTGAGGTGTCTTTTAGGTTTGGAAGCAAAAATAGCAAACGATTCGGATTTACACTAATCATTGGGACATCAAGCTGTGGGGGGATTATGCTCTTCTCGGCCAAAATTGGGATTTACATTTCAAGAATGCAACCGTTAGGGGCGGTGCACCGACCATTATGGATCAGTTGTACCCCTCGATACCTTCAAAATCCAAGGGGTCGAAATTCTTGAAATCCCCATTTAGGGCGATGGTCTTTTTGGTCCGTTCCACTTCATTCAAAATGGCAATCGTGGTGTTCAAATGCCTTTTGATATAGTTCAATCGGTCGCGCTCGCCGGGAATGAGCAAAAGTTCATATTCCTGTTCCATGGACAAGCCCATTTTATGTGCCAGGACAAAGCTGTGGAACTTGTCGACGGATATAGGCGTAAACGGCACATCCATTAAGGCATAGAGTTCCTGAATACCGCCCAGTACCTGCTGTCTCAAGTCAGGGTCGGCATCGTTGGTATTGTCCAAAAATGCAACTTCTCCGCCGGCATACAGCTTGCCCGGCAATTGGTTCTCAAAAGACAGTATTTTGAAGACCTGGCGTGCCACACAAGTCACGTCCATTTCCCCTCCGGCATAAGTATTGACCACCTCGACCAGCTGTACTTCCGTTCCGTAGGCAAGACCGTTATTGATAAAAACCGGAATCCCGAAGGTGATTGCCTCTGCCCTGCAATCGAGTATCAACTGCTTGTACCGTTCCTCAAAAATATGCAAGGGCACGGTCTCCCCGGGAAAGAATATCGAACGCAATGGAAAAAATGGAAGTTTCATGAAATGGAATTAATTTAATAGCCATCAACGGCTTAAAGAAGAGCTGATCATTCGTAAAGCCATTGGTTTAAGGGAAGGTCAATACTTTTCAAAATTACAACAGTTGATGCAGTCTGCAAAATGAATCTATTTGTTTCATATGTAACATATTGTTGTATTTATTAATAATCACCGGGATTTTTTGTACATCACGAACGATCAACTTAGATTTGCCCAAAATTATGGTGCATTATGACGCATGAAGACTTGCTTAAGATAGCAAAAACCTTTGGTGATCCGGTCTATGTTTATGATTCCGAGAAAATCATCTCCCAATTCGATCGCCTGACCAAGGCTTTCAGCAGCGTAAAAAAACTAAGGCTCAACTACGCGGCAAAAGCGCTCTCGAATATCGGAATCTTAAAATTGATGAACAGTTTGGGCAGCGGTTTGGATACCGTTTCGATCCAAGAGGTAAAATTGGGTTTGATGGCCGGGTTCGATCCCGAAGCGATCATCTTTACGCCCAATGGCGTCTCCCTGGAGGAAATAGAGCAAGCGGCCGAACTGGGCGTCCGTATCAATATTGACAACCTGTCGATCTTGGAACAGTTCGGGGGTAAACACCCCAATACACCGGTATGCATCAGAATCAATCCTCATGTGATGGCAGGGGGCAATTCGAATATCTCCGTGGGCCATATCGACTCCAAGTTCGGTATCAGCATTCACCAAATACCGCACCTGTTGCGTATCGTGAACCTGACCAAAATGAACATCAATGGCATACACATGCATACCGGCAGCGATATCTTGGACATCGATGTGTTTTTGTATGCCTCTGAAATTCTTTTCGAAACCGCCAAACATTTTAAAAACCTTGATTTTATTGATTTTGGAAGCGGTTTCAAGGTTCCTTACAAAGCAGGGGACATCGAGACCAATGTGGAGGAATTGGGTAAAAAACTGGGTTCGAGATTCAATGAATTTTGTGAAGAATATGGCAAGGATCTTACCCTTGCGTTTGAACCGGGCAAATTTTTGGTGAGCGAGGCCGGTTATTTCCTCGCCAAGGTGAATGTGGTAAAGCAGACCACCTCTACGGTTTTTGCGAGTGTTGACAGCGGCTTCAACCACTTGATTCGTCCAATGCTCTATGGGGCATCGCACCAGATCATCAACATTTCCAATCCCGAGGGTAGGGAAAGATTTTATTCCGTGGTCGGTTATATCTGTGAAACCGACACTTTTGCCAGCAACAGGCGCATCAACGAAATTTCGGAAGGCGATATTCTCTGTTTTAAAAATGCAGGGGCCTACTGTTTTACCATGGCGAGCAATTACAACTCCAGATATCGACCGCCGGAAGTACTCTGGCACAAGGGCAAGGCCGTCCTGATTCGGGAAAGGGAGACCTTCGAAGATCTTATCCAAAATCAAGTGGATGTGAAAGATCTGTTTTCTTCCAAAAAGGAGAAGATGGCCATAAAATAATCTGGCCTTTTTTTCGTTAGCTTTGTAGTCATTTAGGGACCAATCCCTCAAATCCATGCGATGAAAAAAGTTTTACGATCCTTATTTACAACCGGAATTTTACTGGGATTGTTATTGGTCGTAGCCGAAACCAATGCCCAATCGGTAAATTGGTTGAGCTGGGATGAGGCGGCCAAACTGGTCGAGTCCGATGCAACCCCAAAAAAGATTTTCATCGATATCTATACCGATTGGTGCGGATGGTGTAAAAAAATGGATTCGGATACCTTCCAAAATCCTGAAGTTGCTGCCTATATGACCAAAAATTTCTATATGGTAAAACTGGATGGAGAAGGCAAGGAACCCATCGTATTCAAAGGCAAAACCTACAAATTTGTCCCTTCTGGAAGAAAAGGTTACCACGAATTCGCCGCTGCGTTGATGCAGGGCAGAATGAGCTATCCGACCACCGTATTCCTTGATGAAAAATTGAACATGCTTTCCCCCGTTCCCGGTTACCAAAAACCGGAACCCTTTTTGAATATCGCCCGCTATTTTGGGGATGACATCTATAAGGAAAAAGACTGGAAGGCCTATTCCAGTAACGGAAAATAACAAGACGATCTTTTACGATTTCTGGGCCACCGTGGCAAATTGTAGGTAAAACATATCCATCGCCGTGAAAAGGAAAGGAATGTTATATAGATAGGGTTTTAGTGATCTGGTCCGATTGATGCCCTCATGGCTCAGGACCTTATAACCCAAGGTGGCGTACATCCGAACGATGCTTTTTTTGGTAAAGAACCTTAAGTGGGTCTGGTCGAAAATACCGTGCGACTCGTAGGGCCAGTCTTTTTGAAGCATTATTTTTTTGAAGGCATCGTGATACCTGATGTTGGGAATCGAACTGATGACCACCCCCCTGCCCGTCAACTTGGTCTTAAACGCTTTCAGAACGACGTAGGGATCTACCAAATGTTCCAAGACATCGTTGCAATAGATCACATCGAAATAATCATCGGGAAGTTCCTCCAAAAAATCCTCACAAGGGCCTATAAATACCTTATCCAGTTTATTCATGGCCTCCTTGCCGGGCCCGGGCATCAGCTCGATGCCCCAAGCCTCCAAATCGTACTTTTTTTTGATTTGGGCCGCGAAACTGCCCCCGCCGCAACCGATATCCAATAATGTATTTGCCGTGTCGGGCATATAGGCCATCATCTCTGGGCGATCATGGCTAAAATAATCGTCGTCTTTGTTATCGTAATCCATAAGCTGGTTATCTGCTGTAGTTGGGCGATTCATTGGTAATGGTGACGTCATGGGGATGGCTTTCATTGATCCCGCTGGCCGTGATCTTCACAAAACGCCCCGTTCGCTGTAAGGTGGCAATATCTTTGGCGCCACAATACCCCATACCGGCACGAAGCCCCCCCACGAATTGATGGATGCTCTCATACAAATCGCCTTTATAGGGCACGCGCCCTACGATACCTTCGGGCACCAATTTTTTGATATCGTCTTCCACATCCTGGAAGTAGCGGTCTTTACTGCCTTCCTTCATGGCCTCCACCGATCCCATTCCTCTATATGACTTGAATTTTCGACCCTCGTAGATGATCGTTTCCCCAGGGGATTCTTTGGTTCCGGCCAACAGCGATCCAAGCATTACGGTATCGGCTCCCGCTGCAAGAGCTTTGGGGATGTCGCCGGTATAACGGATGCCCCCATCGGCGATGACGGGAACCCCGCTGCCCTGTATCGCGGCCGCCACCTCCAGCACCGCCGAGAATTGGGGAAAGCCCACCCCGGCAACCACGCGTGTGGTACAGATCGACCCCGGTCCGATGCCTACTTTAACGGCATCGGCTCCGGCAGCGACCAAGTATTTGGCCGCCTCCCCTGTGGCAATGTTGCCCACAATGACCTCAAGGTCGGGAAATTTTCCCTTCACCTCCTTAAGGATGCCCACCACCCCTTTGGTATGGCCATGTGCCGTATCGATGACCACGGCATCCACGCCGGCGGCTACCAGGGCCTCTGCCCGTTCAAGGGCATCGGCGGTGACCCCGATGGCGGCAGCTACCCTTAACCGCCCGTATTGGTCTTTATTGGCGTAGGGCTTTTGGGTGAGTTTGGTAATATCGCGAAAGGTGATCAAGCCCACCAATTTGTAGTCTTTATCGACTACCGGCAATTTCTCGATCTTATTTTCCTGCAGGATGCCCTCTGCCTGCTCCAAAGAAGTGCCCTCGCTTACGGTGACCAAATTTTTACTGGTCATCACCTCGGCGATGGGGCGCTGGTTGTTTTTTTCAAATCGCAGGTCCCTATTGGTTACGATCCCGATCAATTTTCCACTATTATCGACTATCGGGATGCCACCGATACTGAATTCGGCCATATTGGCCTTGGCATCCTTCACCAAGGCTGTGGTGGGCAGTGTAACGGGATCGATGATCATACCGCTTTCCGCCCTTTTCACCTTGCGAACCTTCATGGCCTGATGTTCAATGGACATGTTCTTGTGCAATACCCCTATGCCGCCCTCTTGGGCCATTGCAATGGCCATACGCGATTCGGTCACCGTATCCATGGCCGCTGAAACGATGGGCACGTTGATGACAATGTTCCTTGTGAATTTGGATTGGATGTTGACCTCTCGGGGCAGTACCTCTGAAAAAGCGGGGACCAAGAGCACGTCGTCGTAGGTGAGACCTTCGCCGACAATTTTATTTAGGTGGGCTTGCATGGCAATTATCGATTAATTGCGTGCAAATGTATGGATTTTAATCGGGATTCACCTTGGCTCCAACTTTAGAATATAGTCTATTTTATCTGTTGGCCGTAAATACCCCTTGTTACAGCATTGGTTCTCTCTTCGAGAAGGATATCCTGTTGAATATTATTTTTATTTATTCTAAATAAGCTTTGCATATTTCGAAAAGCCGACTATTTTTGCGCCATCATGTTATTTTTAACCAGTCTAAATAAAATGAAAAATCCCATTCTGTTTCTGGCCATTATCGCCCTCATCGATTTAAAAGCGCAGTCCTTTGCCCAACCTCAAGATTCAACCCTGATAGAATTAAATGAGGTGGTCATCTCGGCGAACACAATCTTAGGCAGTAAGTTTCAGGCCAAAAACCGAACGGGATCTGCCTATTACATTTCCCCTCAAGAATTGAAAAAATTCAACAGCACCGACATCAATCGGGTACTTAGAACCGTACCGGGCGTAAACATTTATGAAGAGGATGGCTTCGGCCTTCGCCCCAACATCAGTCTAAGGGGCACCTCGCCAGAACGCAGCTCAAAGATTACCCTCATGGAAGACGGTGTCCTGATCGCTCCCGCACCTTACAGTGCCCCGGCCGCCTATTATTTTCCATCGGTTGCCAGGATGGCCGCGGTGGAAATCCTGAAGGGGAGTAGCCAAATCCAATACGGTCCTTTTACCACGGGAGGTGCCATCAACATGCTCTCCACTCCCATTCCAGAGGCTTTAAAAGCCGAAGTCATCGCGGGCTATGGAAGTTTCAACAGCAGCCGGCTTCAAGCCATCATAGGCGACAGTCGTCAGTATTTTGGCTATTCGGTATCCTATCTCAACTTTGATTCTGATGGCTTTAAACAAATCGACCAAGAAAACAATACCGGATTTGATAAAAACGATCTGGTGGCCAAATTTCGCTTGAATACCGATGAAAATCAGCCGACCTTTCAGGCTTTCGAGGTCAAATTTCAATATGCCGATGAAAAATCGAATGAAACCTATCTGGGACTCACTGCAACAGATTTTGAGCGGACCCCTTTCAGACGGTATGAAGCTTCACAAAAAGATCAAATGAAAAACGACCACATCCAAGTCATGGCCACGCACTTCTTGAAACTCAATACTTCGTTTACGCTGACCACTTCCGGCTATTTTAACGGATTTAGCAGAAACTGGTATAAATTGGATTATCTGATCCTAAACGACCAAAAACAGGGTATTGCCAATATTTTGAACGACCCGGTCGGCCTTGCCACTTTCTATGAAACCTTGAATGGCACCGGCAACAGCCCAGATAATGCCCTGTTCGTCAAAGCCAACAACCGGGAATATGCCTCCAAAGGGCTTCAGACCAAAATTGATTACCGTTGGGGAGGCAATAAAGCCCTGCATGAGATCGAAATTGGATTTAGATATCATTTGGATGAGGAAGATCGATTCCAATGGGTAGATGGGTATGGAATCGTTGATGGCACCATGAACCTGACCAATGCCGGGATACCTGGAACAGACGCCAATAGGATAAGCGATGCCAAGGCCTTGGCAACCTATGCCGCCTATAAACTGAAATATAACGAACTGACCTTGACGCCAGGCCTGCGCTATGAGAACATTTTACTGGGCAGAAAGGACTATGGGATCAACGACGTGATTCGAAGCGGGCAGAACCTTGCGGTGCGGGAAAACAGGGTACGCGTTTTGATGCCTGGAATGGGTTTTAACTACAATTTCGACAAACTATCGCTTTTTGGTGGCCTGCACAAAGGATTCTCGCCCCCCTCGAACCAAGTGGGGCAAAAAGCGGAGCAAAGCGTGAACTATGAATTGGGTTCCCGATTTAACCGGGACGGATTTTCAGGCGAAATCGTTGCCTTTTACAACGATTACAGCAACCTGTTGGGGAGCGATCTTGCCGCTACGGGCGGTACCGGAAGCCTTGAACAGTTCAACGCGGGGGAGGTAAATGTGAGCGGCATGGAAGTGCTTCTCAACTATGACTTCCTGAAACAGAATACGAAATTTTCCCTACCCCTTACGGTAGGCTATACTTTTACCGACACGGAGTTCCTGAACAGTTTCGGAAGTGAGGACGAGCTGTGGGGCACGGTTACCGTCGGTGACGAACTGCCCTACATCTCCAAACACCAATTCAATATCGCCTTAGCCCTGGAACATCAAAAATTTGAAATCAACCTGAACGGACGCTACAACGGGAAATTCCGGACCCAAGCGGGCTCGGGCCCAATCCCTCCCGAAGAATTGGTAGCTTCCAATTTTATCATTGATTTTTCGGGAAAGTACCGTTTTAGCAATAACCTTAGTTTTACCGCGAATATCATCAATGTATTGGATGAGTCCTATGCGGTGGCAAGGGTACCTGCCGGACTTCGTCCCGGGCACCCTTTTGGGATTTATGCAGGAATTGCCCTGAATTACTGAAATCAAACCCCACCAAGTTGAAGGATAATTTCCGGATATTATTTTGCCAACAAGGAATCAAGCAGTTTTTGCTGGCCGGTATCTTTTTTGTTCAACCGCCCTTTCAATGCTTTTAGTGCATTATTGGAAGTTTTGCCGTTCAATGCGGCGACCCTGCGCATCGCATAGCTCAAAAAACGGGGGTCCTTGGCAAGTTCAGCCATTCGCAGCAAACGATCGGCATCCAAAGATGCAAGTGGTTCCATGGCATACCACAGCATCATAGGGATATTGTGGTCTTCAAGATCTTCCGGATGCCTTACCAGGGCAGTGAGCACCTCCCACCGCCGGCCCAGGGCCAATCTTTGCGTAGCAGCTGCCAGATAAAGCCGCACCAAGGCCGATCTGTCCTTGTTCGCCATTTCAACAAAACGCTGCAAACTGATCTTGGATACATTCTTATCCTCAGCTAACAGTTGAACCGCCCAACTCCTGATGTATTCGTCCTCATTTCCCAAAAGATCGTTCAAGTCTGTTTCGCTGAGTCCGCCCGTCACGTGAAGCGCCCATAATGCCCTTAATCTGCGGGACACATCGGGATGGTTCGCCAAAATTCCTTTCAGCGCCCTATGCACCACAGGGTTGGGACCGCGCTCCTGAAGGATGGTACGTGCCTGTCGTACATACCACTCGTTCGGATTCAATTGATAATTCACCAATTCCATATCCGAAGCCTGTGACAGATCGACCCGTACCCAGGTATCGTTCTTGTGGCTTATCTTAAAGATGCGGCCCAAGGTTTTATCGTGCACATCGGGATTGGGGCTGTGACATTGGTTTTTGTCGTACCAATCTATGGCGAAAACCGATCCACTGGGGCCATACTTCATATTGAGCCATTGCGACCACGAGTCGTTCATCACGATAAAATCTTTGTTGTGCGATGCGATATAACCCGAGCCCGACCGGGACAGTTGGTCATTGTTGAGTCTTGCTCCGTTGATGTTGTTCATAAAAATCGTGTTCCGGTATGCTCCGGGCCAGGAATCGCCACCCAGATAAATCATGGCCCCGGCATGTGCATGTCCGCCCCCGGCCGCTGCCGATCTGAAATTTCCCGCATGCGGACCGCGATCGCCAAGCCAGTGGACATGATCCCCAATGGTTTTGATATCATCGTAGGTATACGGATTGAAATGTTCGCCTGCCTGTCGTTCGAAGCGGGCTCCCTGAACGATATTGAACATATGGGGAATGACACAGACCGTGATGAACGCATGACCGTAATCATTGAAATCGATGCCCCAAGGATTGCTGGTGCCTTCGGCAAAAACTTCAAACCGTTTTTTGGTGGGATGGTACCGCCATACCCCGGCGTTCATTCCGGTGCGCTGCCCATCGGTAGCCCCGGGCTTGCCGATATTCGAATGGGTGAAAACCCCTTGCAAGCCATATAGCCAACCATCCGGGCCCCATCTGAGGTTGTTGAGTACCTCATGGGTATCATCGAGGCCCCAACCATCCAACAGTTTTTGGGGCGGACCTGCGGGTTTGTCCTTCTCGGCATCTATAGGTATGTACAGCAAGTACGGGGCCGCACAGAGCCATACACCTCCCATCCCAACCTCTATGCCACTGACAAGGTTAAGACCTTCGGCAAAAATTTTTCTGTTGTCCAAGGTACCATCACCATTGGTGTCCTCAAAAATAAGGATGCGGTCTTTACCCTCGCCTACCGAGGCGGGCACCGGATAGGTATGTGCTTCGACTACCCAAAGCCTGCCCCGTGGATCTATGGTAAAACTGATGGGGCGAACGACATCGGGTTCGGCAGCGGCAAGGGTAATCTTAAAATCGGGGGGCATTGCCATGGCATTCGCGGCGTCCTTCCCGGAAAGTCCGGAATTTATGATGGGATCTATGGGCGGCAGCACAATGATATCGTCTTGATTAAGTTCATTGGGAAAATAAGGTCGGCTGGGGTAGAACAAAAAATCATCAAAACTGATGTGTGCCCATTGATCATCCCCGATATAGGGAATCGTCGATATCCCGGTCTCATTGTCAACGATTCGAACAAAGATTTCCTTTCCCAAAAATGGGGCCATATCGATAACGACGGGTTGCATTGTGGCACGGCCTTGCCCTGTGGACTTAAAAATTACCTCATTGTTATCGGCCAGCACAACCTCAACACGTGTGTCTGCCAAGGCACCGCCCGAAATCTTAAAGGACGCAAACGGTTGGCTTACCTGAAAGGGAATGGAGGTGAGCGTGCCTTTCCGTTGATAATCCTTGGCGCCACCACTGCTCAGGTAATAATCCCCATCAAATCCAACGGTCACGCCCTCCTCATAGACTGCGGAAGAAATGCTATAGGGATTTTTAAAGGCGTCCCCGCTAGCCGTCCAGTCGACCAAGGTCCCCCGTTCAAAACCCAGGTTCAGGGGTCTTCCGTTCTTCAAGGGCACTTTGCCCTCAACCCCCGGACCTGAAAGGTTGCCCGCTACAATTTCGAACCTGCCTACCATGCCTGCAGCCCTATGACCCGGCACCGTACAATAATAGGTATCGTCGTTTTCCGCCCAAAATGCGATACTGGTCGTTGCTCCCTTTTCGAGCAATGTACCGCTTTTGATCCCCAATTTTTCCATGGCGATATCATGGGTCATGGTTTCCCCATTTGTAATCGTAATGCGCACACGATCCCCTATGTTGGCCCTTAAAATGGGATTTCTGGTACCATCCGGCGCAAAATAGCCCAGCATGCTGGCTTCAAGTGCATATTCACGGTCGATGATCGTGGAATCACGCAATTGGTTTTCGGCGGATACCTCCTTCACCGTGGGCCTACAACGGATGAATGCACTTAAGACGATCAAAAACACACAGCCAAAGGCAATTGAACGATAATTTTTCATTTTGGTGGGTTGGCGTTTTAGGCTTTTCGTGAGTAGGGCAATGAGCAATGCATTGTTTATTTGAGTTCTTCGATACTGATCTCTTTAAAGGACACCTTTGCCTTGCCACCGCCATGGATCTGCAATCCAATAAGCCCGGATTGTGGGATACCGAGATCCGTTTCGGTATAGTCAACGGTCTGATGACCATTGATGTATAAACGTATCCTACGGTCTTCGGCCCGTATCTCATAATCGTTCCATTCATCGATCTTGATCCATTTCATGACCTGAACGGAATCAGGAGCCATCAAGGTCTTGCTCCTGCGTGATTCATCGTAAAGGCTTGCCCAATAGCCTTCGCCCCAATCTGCTTGGTACCCTTTCATTTCGTAGTGTGGATCTGTTAGTCGCTCGCTTCGGAATTGAATGCCCGAGTTGATGAAACCTTCTTTTCCGGTCAATTTAATTTTGAGCTTCAACACAAAATTGGTGTAAGGGCGATCTGTACAAAGAAAATCGTTGTTGGGAACCACATTCTTCAACGAGCCCCCGACGATGGTGCCCGTTTCAATGCGCCAGGTACTGAGCGTATCGCCCTCCCACCCCTTAAACGTTTGACCGTCGAATAGTGGTTTCGCCTGGCCAATGATCGGGGAATGACTTAAAAACAAAATAAACAACAGATTAAAACAGATCGGGAATACTTTCATAAAGTGAATCTTTATTTATATATCCAACAAGAGCAAAAAGTCCGGTAGTACGGCACGACAATCCAAATGCAATTGCGGAAGATGCCCACGCCTAACCGCAGTGGCCAATCCACCCATATTAAAAATAGAGATTTAATTCTGATTATCGGCACTATAATTTGACTTTCATACACTTATAAGTGGAAAAGCAAACACTGAATTTCAGGGAGGGAATAACAACAAAAGAAGAGATGGTGGGTCAAGAATATTTCGAAAACAAATCGCTTGCCTTGTTGAATGCCGCTTCAAAAGCCATCCATTTGACGCCGGTATCGACCTTTTTGGACGTAAAATAAGACAGCATTTTTTCGGTGGGCATATTTCCCGTAAGTTCATCCTTGGCCATGGGACAACCGCCGAAACCCTGTACCGCCCCGTCGTACCTTCGGCAGCCCGCAACGAAAGCGGCATCGACTTTTTCATGCCATTTGCTGGGCGTGGTGTGCAGGTGTGCCCCAAACTCGATATCGGGGTATTTGGGGATCAGGTTTGAAAAAAGATAGGAGATGTTATCGGGAGTTGAGGTACCCACCGTATCGGAAAGCGATAAGATCCTTGCTCCCATTGCGGCCAATCGCTCTGTCCATTCCCCCACGACCTCCACGCTCCATGGATCTCCATACGGATTGCCAAAGCCCATCGAAATATAGGTGACCACCTCTTTTCCTTCATGATTGGCCAAAAGGAATATTTCCCTTAAGGTCTCAACAGATTGGGCAATGGTGCTATGGGTATTCCGCATTTGAAAGTTTTCCGATATGGAAAAAGGATATCCCAGGTAATCGATCGCCCTAAAACCACAGGCATCGCGGGCGCCGCGAACGTTCGCCACGATTGCCAAAAGCTTGCTTTCGGTATGGGTCAAATCGAGTTGTGAAATGACTTCGGCCGTATCGGCCATTTGGGGTATGGCTCTGGGAGAGACAAAACTGCCGAAATCGATGGTATCAAATCCACAGCCCAGCAAAGCCTGCAGGTAAGCAACCTTTTGTACAGTGGGGATAAATGACTTTATGCCCTGCATGGCATCCCTTGGGCATTCTATGATCTTGATCCTATCGGACATGTATACCGTTTTGTGCTATCTCAAAATTAGTACTATTTATCTGATAATAACAGATAGGTTCCTATGCCGACAAAGACCACGATTTGAAGCCATTTTAGAAATGTGCCCGTACCTGAATGCCCTGAAATGTATTTGGCGATGGAACCGCTTAGCACGGCGATCAAACTGAATACGATGGCGGAAACGAGCATAAAAAGCAGTCCTAAAATATAAAACTGCGCTATGGTCCCCATGGTTTTGCTGAAGAGAAAGCCAGGGAAAAAGGCCAAAAAGAAAATGGTGACCTTGGGGTTCAGTACATTCATGATAAACCCTTGTTTGTAGAGCTGTCCCAGCCCCTTTTTCGGCAGTCGTTCAGAAGTGAGCCTGAGGGAAGCTTCGGTGCGATAGACCTGGAAAGCCAAATAAAATAGATAGAGCGCACCCATCAATTTAATGATGAAAAACAAATAAGGGTTTGCCTTGATCAAGGCGGATACCCCGAAGGCCAATAGGGTGGTATGCACCAAACAGCCCGAAATCAAGCCCGCAACCGTCGCCAAGCCATACTGTTTGCCATTGGTGATGCTCTGCATCAGCACATAAATATTGTCGGGGCCCGGGGAGATGGCAAGGGCAGCGGTGGCAAACATGAAGGCGTAAAGTATATTGTAGTCCAACTTAGACGATTTAGGGCCATTGGCCGATTTGTAGACCAGCAAATATGCAACAAAACCATGTGGAATGTATGGCTGTTTTTGTTATCTTCCGAAAAATTTTTAAAATGAAACCGATCTATCTGGCCATTACCCTCTTTGTGACAATCTCATCGTTAATACTGATCTCCTTCAATTCGAACGAACCTACGCAAGAAAAAACCAACCCAACCATGAAAAAAGACAGTGTTTTACGTCATGTGGTGCTTTTCAAGTTCAATGAAGGCTCCACCACTGAGGACATTAAGGAGATTGAAATGGCCTTTAAGGCGCTTCCCTCCAAAATTTCGGAAATTAAAGGATTTGAATGGGGCTTGAACAACAGTCCGGAAAGCCTCAATAAAGGCTTTACCCATTGCTTTTTTCTTTCTTTCGACAGCGAAGAAGATCGGGCCACGTATCTGCCACATCCAGACCACAAAGCGTTCGGTGCATTGCTGGGCCCGCATTTGGCCGATGTTTTGGTAGTCGATTATTGGACTTCGGAATAAACACCTAGGCAATAAACACCTTGTCTTGTTGGGGTGCGCGAAGCCAACACCCATCAATGGGGCGTTGTTGCCTCAAGTATCGCCTTGTTGATCCTTTTCACCAAACCGGGCCCTTCATATACAAAGCCCGTCCATACTTGCACCAAATCGGCACCGGCATGCAATTTTTCGAGGGCATCTTCGGGGGAATGGATGCCGCCCACGCCAATGATGGGAAACGATTTGCCGCTTTTTTCGGCCAGAAATCGAATGACATCCGTACTCCTTTCCCGTAGGGGTTTTCCACTCAGCCCCCCTTTTTCTTCCGTGTTCACCAGATCCGATTTCAGATCGCGGCGTTCAATGGTGGTATTGGTAGCAATGACCCCGTCTATTTTGGTAAACTGAACAATTTCAATGATATCCATCAATTGCTCATCACTAAGGTCTGGGGCAATTTTCAAGAGGATAGGCTTTTCCTTTCCCGTCCCGAGGCGTGTTGACACTTTGGCGTTCTCCTTTTTGAGTTCCATGAGCAGGCCCGTCAATGGTGCCTTATCTTGAAGTTCCCTCAGTCCAGGCGTATTCGGGGAACTCACATTGATCACAAAATAATCGACATGTTCAAAAAGGGCATCAAAACAGATCAGATAATCTTTGATGGCATCTTCATTTGAGGTGTCTTTATTTTTTCCAATATTGCCCCCGATCAAAACCCTATGTTTTTTCTTCAACCTTTCCACCGCATCAAAAACGCCAAGGTTGTTGAAGCCCATTCGGTTGATAATCGCTTTATCGGCGCGCAGTCTGAACAGTCTATTCTTTGGGTTACCAATTTGTGGTTTTGGGGTCAGGGTCCCAATTTCTATAAACCCAAAACCAAAGTCGCTCAACTCATTGTATAGTTTGGCGTCTTTATCAAAACCGGCGGCCAGTCCAACGGGATTGGGAAAGCGGATACCGAAAACCTCACGCTCCAATCTTCTGTCTTGGATTACATAAAGCCTTCGAAAAAGGCCGGAAAAACCAATTTTTGAAACGATCTTAAGGAGCCTAAAGCTGAAGTGGTGCACCCATTCCGGATCCAGTTGGAACAAGATTGGCCTTAGGATATATTTGTACATAAAAAATTTAAAGATTTCGCCAAAAATACAAACTCGGCGCGGGTATTTGGGCAGACACCGGCTATTTTATCAACAGTGATGGGTTAATTACTTGGGGGCGATACTATCTTTATAAACCCTTGGGACAACGTTGATGGGTTCCCTTAAGGCTTCTTTGCAGAGCAACAAGTAGCGTTGGTATTGTTTTTCATTGAATACAGACAACAATTTCGTATCCGTTTCCCTTGCCAGACCCACCAACTCTTGTTGCAGGGCCTTGTACTTCACGGCCAGTTTCGTTAAATCCTCCTCACTGGATTGCGGATGTTCCTTGAACAATTGCTGTATTGCGTCGACCACTTTTTTCTCGGAGATGGCATAATGGCCCCTTAAGGAATCCATCAGTACTTTTTGGGAGGCGTTCAGTTGAAAATTGGAGATAATGGCTTCGGTATTCTTCCCGCCTGTGCCCAAGGAGCAATCCTGGGCTTTGAGGACAACATGGGATAGCAAAAACAGCAACATCAATCCAAAATATCTTAAGTACCCCATAACCTCTTTTGATTTCGCCTGTAACATTTGCTATATAAACAGTATTTTTATTCAAAAATTATACCAATGCAACACATTATCGATCGTTTTATAAGCTATGTTACAATCGATACGCAAAGCGATCCCAATTCGGATAGCACCCCAAGCACGGAAAAACAATGGAAACTTGCAGATTTATTGGTAGATGAACTTATGGGCATTGGTATGGAAGAGGTGTCCATTGATGAGAACGCCTATATTATGGCAACCTTGCCGGGCAACTTGGCATATGAAGTTCCCGTGATCGGGTTTATCTCCCATTTCGATACCTCGCCCGATTTCACCGCTACCAATGTAAAGCCCAAGATCTTTCCCGATTATGATGGGAACGATATCGTCCTCAATGCAGAGGTAGTACTCTCACCGCAGTATTTTGAAGACCTGCTGCTATACAAAGGGCAGACGTTGATCACCACCGACGGCACCACCCTTTTGGGGGCTGATGACAAAGCCGGAATTACCGAAATTGTATGCGCTATGGAATACCTCCTTGCACATCCGGAAATTAAGCATGGCAAAGTGCGGGTGGGATTCACACCGGACGAGGAAATTGGTCGTGGCGCCCACCTCTTCGATGTCAAGAAATTCGGTGCCGATTGGGCATATACTATTGACGGAAGCCAAATCGGGGAACTCGAATACGAAAATTTCAACGCTGCAAGGGCGAAAGTGACCATAAAGGGCAAGAGCGTGCATCCGGGTTATGCCAAAAATAAAATGGTGAATGCCATCAGTATAGCCAATGAATTTATGGGAATCTTGCCGCCCGAAGAAACGCCTCAACATACCGAGGGCAGGGAAGGCTTTTTTCATATCAACCATATGAAAGGGGAAATCGAATATTCAGAATTCGAGCTGATCATCCGGGACCACGACCGGGAACATTTCGGGAGACGCAAACAATTATTGATGGACATCGCCGAAAAGTTGAATATGACCTATGGCGATTGCATCACCCTAGAAATAAAAGATCAATATTTCAATATGCGCGAAAAAGTGGAACCCATATTTCATATCGTGGAACTTGCCAAGGAAGCCATGGAAGCTGTGGGCATTACCCCCATCATTAAACCGATCCGAGGGGGCACCGATGGTTCACAACTTAGTTTTAAAGGGCTTCCCTGTCCCAATATATTTGCGGGCGGCCATAATTTTCATGGCAAATTTGAATATGTTCCCGTAGAAAGCATGCAAAAAGCGGTCGACGTTATCGTAAAAATTTGCGAACTTGTAGGAACCAAAGCAGCATATATCAAAAAATAACCCATTCCCTTGGCGGCCATTTCACCAAGAATGGAAATCCATCAACCGCTCTATGGATATTTCGAGAAAAACAGAAGCCTATTTCGCCAAAGAACGTCCCTTTAAATCAGGGCTTGCCCTTTTAAGGGAATTGGCGCTTAAGACCGAACTTCAGGAAACCTTCAAATGGAGTACCCCTGTTTACACCATAGATGGTAAGAACGTGTTGGGGATCACGGCCTTTAAGGGCCATTTTGGCGTTTGGTTCTTCAACGGGGTCTTCTTAAAAGACCCGAAAAAGGTGTTGGTCAATGCCCAAGAAGGCAAAACCAAATCGATGCGGCACTGGAAATTCACCTCCGTGGATCAACTCAATCAAAGGGAGGTACTTTCCTATATGGAAGAAGCAATTGAAAACCAGAAAAAAGGACTTGTTCTGAACACGCAAAAACGGCCCAAGCCAAAAATGAAGGTACCCTTACTCTTGGCATCGGCATTGAAAAAAAACGAGCTGGCGAAAAGGAATTTCGAGGCGCTCCCTCCTTATAAACAAAATGAATATTCGGAATATATCACCACCGCAAAACAAGAAAAGACCAAGCTTTCCCGTTTGGAAAAAATACTCCCGATGATCATTGAAGGAATCGGCTTTAACGACAAATATCGATAACGGCCCAACCCCTATCGATCCATGGCGATTCGATAAGCCGGTGATCCATGCCCATCGTTTCAAACAAACGGGTTACAGCATCGGCAATTCCCAGCCATTCTGATAATGGGCACGGATATATTGGTTGGCGGCATCTTCCCGGAAGGCACCTCGTTGTTCGTCCCAGTAAATCCTGTTGCCCGTTTTAAAAGCCACGTTCCCCATATGGGAGACCAGTGCGGCATCATACCCTACCTTTATGGGGGCGGTCAGGATCGAACGATCACGGCTTTTTACGGCATCTATGAAATTGACCATGTGCAAATCGAGGCCGCTGCCCTCTCGTTTCACGACCGGAACCCTTTCGATCTTATCGACACCCTCTTTGTCCCAACCCATAAACTCCTTTTCGGGTATCACTTCCCATCCACCTCGGTCGAGCACCAGGGTACCGTTGTTCCCGATAAATGCAATGCCATGGTTTCTACCATAATTACCGCCATCGATACCCGTTGCATGTTCCCACAAGATGGAGAAACCATCATACTCGAAAACGGTCTGCAAACTGTCGGGGGTTTCTGAAGCATCATCGGGATAGGCGAATTTACCTCCTATGGCCATAACGGATTTTGGCGTACCGGCCTTCATTCCATAAAGGGCATAGTCGATCAAGTGCACGCCCCAATCGGTCATCAAGCCCCCAGCGTAGTCCCAAAACCACCTAAAGTTAAAATGAAAACGATTCGTGTTGAAGGGGCGCTGTGTGGCTGGTCCCAGCCACATATTATAATCCACCCCTGCGGGGGCCGCACTGTCGGCCACTACGGGAACCGGTTTCATCCATCCCTGATAGGCCCAGGCTTTCGCCAAACGAATATTGCCCAATTTTCCGGAATGCACATATTCGATGGCGTCGACGAAATGGGGTTGACTGCGCTGCCATTGCCCAACCTGGACCATACGATCGCTGGCGTTCACATGGTTGAGCATGATATCGGCTTCTTGGATGGAATTGGCGATCGGTTTTTCGCAATACACATCTTTACCTGCCTTCAGGGCATCGGTCAGAATTAAACAATGCCAATGGTCTGGGGTGCCGATGATCACGACATCGATATCTTTGTTCTCCAAGAGCTTTCTATAATCCTTGTACCACTTGGGCTTTTTTATTCCGGCCTTTTCCAGATCCGCCGTGCGTTTTGCGAGCACACTGTCATCCACATCGCAAAGGGCGATCACATTAACCTCATTGATTTTCAGCATCGAACTCAAGTCGGAAAAGCCCATCCCCTTACAGCCAACAAGGCCTACATTGATCTGGTCGTTGGCGCCAACTTTTTTGCGCATTTGCGCCAATAGGTCCATAGGGAATAAGAAAGCGGCCCCCGTGCCGGCCAAAGCCAGCCCACCCTGCCTGATAAAGTGTCTTCTGTTGTGCATTGTAACGGTTTTATGGTTGCCTGAAGATAAGCAAATTTCAATAAATACATACAAAAAAAGCACCGATCCGGAGCGGATGGTGCTTGTATTTGGATTGATTTAAAAATCTATTTTTTGTCCGGGACGGTCAGCTTTCTGCTCAATTCCATGGAAATGGCCGATTTATCGAATTTCAACTTCCCTGCCATGGTCTCCAATATGCAGGAAGCATCGTTGTCGTTCAATTCCATTATTTTTCCGTGGAGTCCGCTTTTGGTGATGACACGGTCGCCCTTTTTCAATTCTGCCGCAAACTTTCTTTCGTCCTTCTGTCGCTTCATCTGTGGCCGTATCATAAAAAAATACGCCACCACAAATATTAAAATCATCGGCAGGAAATCCATAATATCTCCCATATCACTATTTGGTTTGTGCTTGTTTTTATTGTGATACCGGGCCTGCTTGTGGGCCTCCGCCAGGGGCGTTCACAAAAGCTTGGATCCGCAATTGCTCTTGGCCCTTTTCGGTATTTGCGATAACGGTAATGGTCTTGGTCACTTGATTTTGACCGGAACCATTGAATTTCACCAATAATTCCCCTCTCCCACCCGGGGCCACTGGTTCTTTCGTCCAAGTAGGGATGGTGCAGCCACAAGAACTTTTGGCATCGGTAATGATCAAAGGCGCATTGCCCGTGTTGGTGAACGTAAATAAGGTTTCCTGCGGGGCATTTTGTTCGATCGTTCCAAAATCGTGTACCTGCTTGTCGAAGGTCATCACTGGAACTTGTTTGGCAGCGGCGTCCCTTTCGGCAGCCACGGCCACATTTTCGGTGTTGATCTTGTTCGCTGCATTTTCTTTGCAGGAAATAAAACCGAGCATTGCAATGGCACTAAAAGCCAAAAATATTCTTTTCATAAGTTTAATTTTATTATTTCCACGCAAAATTAAAGAATTAATTTATAATAGACCCCTACCCACCTTTTTTAGTTTACCCTCGGTTTTATATTCCCTGACCAACTTGTCCAGAATACCGTTGATGAAGATACTGCTCTTCGGGGTGGAATATTCCTTGGCGATTTCCAGGAACTCATTGATGGTGACCTTTTCCGGGATGGAAGGGAAATTGAGCAATTCGCAAATGGCCATTTTCAGTAGGATGGCGTCTATCTCGGCAATCCTGTCCTTATCCCAGTTGGGCGTTTTCCCCTCGATCTCCTTTTCCCACTGTGCATTGTTCAACAGGGTTTTGGCCAATAGTTTTTGGGCGAAAACCAGGTCCTCTTCATCCTTTAAAAGCCGTGGCAAAAAGAAAGTTTCGCGCTGCGTCGCCTTTACCTTTTTCAATTGCTTCAAAATAAAGGTATTTACAATGGGCAGGTCGTCTACCCAAGTAAGTTTGTCATCTTCAAAATAGGCATAGATCTTTTCATTCGGGGCTATCACTTCCCTGAACAGATCGATGATCACTTTCTTGTCCGCTTCATAGGAACGTTCCGCAGTGTTCATATATGCCTCATAAATGTTGCTGTCTACAATGGCCTTGTAGATCAACTTGACGTACTCTTCATTCAGGTACCAATTTCGCAGTTTGCGTTTGAGGAGTTCCTCCCTTAAGGGCTTATTTTCGGAAATCTGGGTCAACAATTGGTTTTCGGCGAATTTCCCCTTGACGGGAAAAGCATCAGATCGGTTGGCCAGATATTTTTTTGAAGAGAGTTCGAGTTGGCTTTTGGCCCTGTCCTGGATCTCGATCATTAGACTGAGCAATAGCAAATAGAGCGTATACATATTTTCGATACTTGCCCTAAGGAATTTTTCCTGTTTCTCCAGAGAATCGTCCTTGGATTGGGTCAATGCATAGATGCACTGCATTACCTTCACCCGAATATGCCTTCTTGTAAGCATTTAAAAGAACTTTAGTGAATTGGTTTGAACCGTTAAGCCGACAAAAATAGGAATCTATTTTCAATCCCGACCCCTGCTTGGTGTTATTGTCGCAAAAAAAGAAATCCGCGAAATCCGATCGATAGGGTTTGTACAGGCGTATCGGCAAGCGACCGAAGCATCAATTCTTGATTTTTCTTTTTACACAGCCCTTGTGAGGGAGTATATATGGACTTATCTTTGGTGACCGATCTACCATTTTGGATGAAAGAATTAAGACACCTTAATAAATACTTCAGGAAATACTGGTTAAAATTGTTTATTGGGGTGATCATAACGATCATCGCCCGGATTTTTTCTTTGGTGATGCCGTCTTATGTAAAAAATTCCATAGCGGTAATCGAGAAATTTTCGGCCTCCATCATTCAGGAAGCGGAAGCGCGTGAACTGCTTTTACAGTATATTCTGATCATTCTGGGAACCGCACTGCTATCGGGTTTCTTCACATTTTGGATGCGACAAACGATCATCAACGTGTCGCGCTATATCGAATATGACCTCAAAAACGAAGTCTTCGATCATTACCTCTATCTCAATCTCGACTTTTACAAAAGAAACCGGACCGGTGACCTCATGAACCGGATCAGCGAGGACATCAACCAGGTGCGTATGTATGCCGGACCGGCGATCATGTACGGCATGAACGCCCTGACCT
The DNA here is from genome assembly GCA_049666645.1 of Flavobacteriaceae bacterium. GTDB lineage: Bacteria > Bacteroidota > Bacteroidia > Flavobacteriales > Flavobacteriaceae > Pelagihabitans. Next base: position 29,629 of record JBATHI010000028.1, read on the forward strand.
TGTTCGTCTGCCTGATTCCCCTGATGTTCATCAAAGCCCCTACCCTTGCATTTTATACCATCGCGCCTTTTCCGATCCTGTCATTTTTAATATACAGGATCAGCAAGATCATCCATAGGAGGAGCACCAGGGTACAGGCATTCCTATCCAAACTATCGACCTTCACCCAAGAATCGTTTTCGGGCGTAGCAGTGATCAAGGCTTATGGCCTGGAACCCAGGATACATGCGGATGTGAGTGCCTTGGCCATTGAAGGCAAGAATAAAAGTGTGGAGCTTGCCAAGGTCGACGCTTGGTTTTTTCCCTTGATGATCTTGCTGATCGGGGTGAGCAATATTTTTGTGATCTATATCGGTGGCAAACAATACATGAACGGCGAAATAACTTCAGTAGGCGTTATTGCCGAGTTCATTCTCTATGTGAATATGCTGACCTGGCCTGTGGCGATCGTGGGTTGGTTGACCTCTATGGTACAACGGGCAGAGGCTTCGCAGAAAAGGATCAATGAGTTCCTCAAGGTACAACCCAGCATAAAGAATGAAGTTGAAAAGGAAACACCCATTCAGGGCAAAATTGAATTCAAAAATGTAAGCTTCACCTATGAAGACACCAATATAACGGCAATCGACAACCTATCATTCACGATCAACCAGGGGGAAACGGTCGCTATTTTAGGTAAAACCGGATCCGGTAAATCGACGATCCTGGATCTTATCGCACGCCTATATGACGTGACTTCCGGTGAAATCCTCATCGATGGGGTTCCTATCAGGGAGTTAAACCTGAACAGCCTGAGGAGCGCGATTGGGGCCGTTCCACAAGACGCTTTTCTTTTTTCGGACACCATAGCCAACAATATCAAATTCGGCAAAGACAATGCCAGTAGGGATGAAGTGATCGAGGTTGCCAAAAAAGCGGTCGTGCACGATAACATCATCGGCTTTTCAAAGCAGTACGAAACGATCCTAGGGGAGCGGGGCATCACCTTGAGCGGCGGACAAAAACAAAGGGTCTCCATTGCGCGTGCCCTTTTGAAAGACCCAAATATATATCTTTTCGACGATTGCCTGTCTGCCGTAGACACAGAAACGGAAGAGGTAATTTTAAGCAACCTGAAACAGGCATCGCAAAACAAGACCACCCTCATCGTCAGCCACAGGGTTTCCTCCGCAAAAAATGCAGACAAAGTATTGGTTTTGGAAAACGGCAGACTCATCCAACAGGGTACACACGAAATTTTGAACGCTACCGAAGGCTATTATAAGGAGCTCTATCTGAACCAGCTTTCCGAGAAAGAAAACTAAAAAATTGTTGTCCAAACCGCTTTTTTTTTCCATTTTTGATAGATTAACACCTAATTAATCAACTAGAAACAATAAGAAATGGGCGAAAGAAACATTGAGGATCAGGAGGAAATTTATTCCAAAGTGCTAAGGGCAGGAAGAAGAACTTATTTTTTTGATGTCAGAAGCACAAAAGCCGGTGACTATTACCTAACGATTACCGAAAGCAAGAAATTCACACATGACGATGGTTCCTTTCATTATAAAAAACACAAAATTTATCTCTATAAAGAAGATTTCGAGGCTTTTAGGGAACACGTTGAGGAAATGATGGATTATATCATCAACGAAAAAGGTTCAGAGGTCATTTCCGAAAGGCACCAAAAAGACTTCAAAAAGGAGGAAGAAGCAGATTTTAGCGAAAATGGCGAGGCCTCCCCGACCGATAAGTTTACCGATATCGATTTTGATGATATTTAAAGGTCATCCCCATCCTAAATAGACTTAGTGCATCAACGGCCTTTTATTATGGGCCGTTTTTTATATTTAAACCCAGACCTAATTCTTTTTTAAATGAAACGAATATTCCTTTTGACGGCATTCATTTTCTGCCAAGGCCTTATTGCCCAAGAAAAAGTGGCGCTGAACTATTACCTCCCCCAAAATATTTCCTACGACCCGAGCATTCCCAAACCCATCGATATCATCGGGCATGAAGTTGGCGAATGGCACGTGACCCATGATAAACTGATGTTTTATATGCAGACGCTCGCCAGTGTCAGTGAACGTATCTCGATAGAAAATCGCGGCTTCACCTTTGAAGGCAGACCGATACTGTTGCTCACGGTGACTACCCCAAAAAACCATCAAAATATCGAGGGGATTAGAAAGGAACATCTGTCCCTTACTGAAAAGGGGGGAACCACCGTCGATCTGCAAAAAATGCCCCTTGTGGTCTACCAAGGTTTTTCGGTACATGGCAATGAGCCCAGCGGCGCGAACGCCGGCCTGGCCTATGCCTATTACCTGGCCGCTGCCCAAGGACCCGAAATCGAAAAAATGTTGGAGAACACCATCATCCTTATGGATCCCTCCTTCAATCCAGATGGATTGCAACGCTTTGCCTATTGGGCCAATACGAATAAAAGCGAAAACCTCAATCCCGACGGGAATGAAAGGGAATACCACGAAGTTTGGCCCGGAGGCCGAACCAACCATTATTGGTTCGACATCAACAGGGACTGGCTGCCCGTGCAATTGCCCGAGAGCAGGGCCCGCATTACGACCTTTCATAAGTGGATGCCCAATATTTTGACCGACCATCATGAAATGGGCACCAATTCTACCTTCTTTTTTCAACCTGGGGAACCCACAAGGGTGCATCCGTTGACCCCGGGGATCAACCAAGAACTCACGAAGGAGATCGGGACGTACCATGCGAAGGCCTTGGACAAAATCGGGTCTTTGTATTATTCCGAAGAAGGTTACGATGATTACTATTATGGCAAAGGATCCACTTTCCCCGATGTGAATGGCTGCATCGGAATCCTTTTCGAGCAGGCCAGCTCACGGGGCCATGTGCAGGAAAGCGAGAATGGCTTGTTGACCTTTCCCTTTACCATCCGAAATCAATTTACCACCGCCCTTTCTACCATCGAGGCGGCCCAGAACATGCGCGAAAAAATTCTGAAATACCAAAGGGATTATTTCGAGGAACTCAGAATTGAGGCCGCCAAAAACAAAACCAAGGCCTTGGTGTTCGGTGATAACAAAGATGCCAACAAAGCTTGGCACCTGGCCGAGATATTGAGTCGACATGGGATAAAATTCCATGAATTGGCCAATGACGCCACCATTAGTGGCAAAACTTTTACCAAGAACAATAGTTATGTGGTGCCCATGGATCAAAAGAATCCGCGGTTGATTCAGGCAATGTTCGAAAAAAGAACCACATTCACCGATAGCCTTTTCTATGACATCTCCGCCTGGACCTTCCCCTTGGCCTTCGATCTAGATTATGCGGAAGTGCCCACCACGGCATACGCCGGACCCGAAATCGGCGATTTTAAACCCTTGGCGGGAGGCGTTGACCGGGAAAGCGACTATGCATATCTGTTCGAGTGGAACGATTATTATACCCCGAAGGCCCTCAACGCCATTTTGAACAAGGAAATACGCGCCAAAGTCGCAAAAGGACCCTTTCGCCTGGAGGGGAAAGCCTATGACTATGGCACCATCATGATTCCAGTACAAAATCAAATTTTAAATAAAAAGGCGCTGCATGATTTTTTGAATGAAGTCGGCAAAGAAGCCAAAATAAAAATTACGGCTGTGGGTACAGGACTTACCCAGGGGATCGACTTGGGCAGCAATGATTTTGAGGCCTTGAAGAAACAAGAAGTCGGACTTCTGGTCGGCAATGGTATCGCGAGCAACGATGCTGGTGAAATATGGCACCTATTCGACCAACGATACGATATGAAAATCACCAAGTTGGATACCGATTATTTCAACAACATTGACCTGAGCCGCTACACAGCCATTATAATTCCCAATTCGTGGGGCGGATCCTTGGACAAGAAAACCGCCGATAAGCTTAAGGAATGGGTTAAGGATGGCGGTATTGCCATCGGTTATTTAAGGGCTGCGGAATGGTTCGAAAAAAACGAAATGATGAAACTAACCTTTAAAAAGGACAGCCTTGTTGCGAAAAACATATCCTTTGCGCAAAAACGCGACTTCTTAGGGGCCCAGGTTACCGGAGGTGCCATTTTTGAGGCCGACCTCGATCGTTCACACCCGATCGGCTATGGCTACAAAAATGGCAAGATAGCCTTGTTCAGGGATTCCAACGTTTATTTGGAAGCGGACAAGGACAGCTACAACAACCCGTTGCGATACCTTCAAAACCCTTTGTTGAGCGGTTATATCTCGAAAGAAAATCTCAAATTACTCCAAAATAGCGTACCCTTTCAAGTACAAAAATTGGGGAAGGGAAAAGTAATCGTTTTTACCGATAACACCAATTTCAGGGCTTTTTGGTACGGGACCAATAAATTATTGATGAATGCCATATTTTTTGGGGGAATGATGTAAATATCTCGCCGTTGGCCCTTAACAGGTATGGGATTATTTTTCTTTGGTGCGTTGCAAATTCTCGTAAATGCGAAACCTGATGATCTTATCGATCAATTGCCATGGCATGCGCTGGTTCAAGGGAAACTGAATGGATCCCTTGCCGGTCTTGTAGGCTTCGAGTTCCTTCCTGAAGGCTATGTTGCCTGATGGTAGGGCATATAGGCCAATATGGTTTTTAAAAGCGGCAAAATAGATCAAGTCTCTGCCATAGAGCCGAAATGCCGGCATCCCGTATGCGATTTTTTCCTCGGTTTCAGGAGCCGCTTCATGTATGGCCTTCCTTAATTGTTGAAGCACCTCCTGTACCGGTTTGGGGAAACCCGCGATATAGGCATCTATGGTTTCAGGTTTCTCCATGGCACATTTTTTATGCGTTTTCCAATTGGCTCAATTCGAGCTTTTTCATCCCCAACAGGACCTTCATGACCCGCTCCGATTTGACGGGATCGCTCATCAACTGACCCAGGTTGGATGGAACCACCTGCCATGAAAACCCAAATTTGTCCTTGAGCCAGCCACATCTGCTTTCTTCACCTTCCACCGTTAAGTGGTCCCAGTAGTAATCGATTTCTTCCTGATCCCCGCATTCGATGACCAACGACAGGCCTTCGGTAAAGTGCAGATCATGCGAAAACCCGCTATCCATTAGAATAAACTTTTGATTTGACAGGCCGAATTGGGCATGTGCTATTTTTCCGCCTTGAAGGGTATCGGATTCGTCATAGCGATGGATGAAACGCAGCTGGGAATCGGGAAAAATGGAAGTATAGTGTTTGATGGCCTCATCGCCCCGGCCAAATTGTGCCCCTGTGAACATCAGGGCCGGAATGATTTTCTGCCCAAAATCAGCTACTTTGCCCATCGACAATTGCCAAGATACGCCATAACCATCCTGAACCCAGCCATACCTTTCGCTCCAATCGTAGCGGTCGAGCGGCATCATCACCATACCATCCTCCTTGAGGCTTTTCCATAGGCTATCGATTTCCTGTTTGGTTTCACAGGTAACATAGAACGACATACTGGCATTGGGCTTATATTGTGGCCCACCGTTCAAGGCCATGAACCGATGGCCTCCCAGTTCAAAACCAACGACGATCGGGTTGACCGATCTGATGGTACCATCCTTGAACACGGAGCAATAAAATTCCGCAGCTTCTTTGGCATTGCCATCGAACCAAATACAAGGGTAAATTTTATTTGACATCTTCTTTAGATAGGTTCGGATTCGACATATCGCTTAAAATTATCCAAGATCGCCTGCCATCCGTTCTTTTGCATTTCGAGAGGGTTGGTCTCCTCCGCTTCGAAAGTTTCCGTGATCTGGGTTTTCCCGTCTGCCTCCACGAAACGAATACCGACCATTCGCCCATCCCCCAATGTAAAAGAGAGTTTATGGTTCGGTTCCACTTCGTTATAGGTACCCCAAAAATCAAATCCGAAGCTACCGTCTTTGGCCTCCATCCTATAACTGAATTTGCCTCCGATGCGAAGTTGGTTTTCGGCCTTTGGGGTATGCCAATCGGCGGAGGCTTGGTTCCATTTTTTAACATGCCGAGGCTCGGTCCAATACGCCCACACCAATGCAACGGGCGCTTTTACCATGGTTTTGACCGTAATTTGCTTCGGATTGCCCATAGGTCCGATATTGACCGAATGCCACCTAATGGCTTGCATTCAAAGGATTTACCCTATTAAAGATAAGCGCAAACGAACAAAATTCCTATCAATAGGGGAGAATTATTTAAGCCCATTTTACATAGGCCCAATTCAAATGAAAGAGACCTACTACCATAATCATTGCAGTTTGGGGGTTGATCAGCAAAGCCAGGCACAAGCCTAGGATCAGGTAATAAACGGGTACCGCTAAAAGGGCAAAGGCAAAACGAAAAGTGGCCATGAACTCGGGTTCCCAAACCTTGCGCTTTAAACAAAACTTCCAGCCTAGCACGATCGGCAGGTTCAACAAGCAGAACAGGGCAAAGAACAAGCGTGTCCGTATTTTTTTTTGCCTCCTTTTAGGTTCGATTGAATCAGGTTTCCCTGCCGCCAGGCGCGCAACAGTGGCATTCACTTCCTTGGGATTTAAATAATTCACCCCCATTACATCCAGTTTTACCACCATCCGGTCGTATTCGCTTAAATCCTCAATGTGGGTCGTCAGGCCCATAAGCTTTCCCTTAACGGACCTTTTTATACGCTGGGTAGTTGCGGGAAGGTCATCGCCATCGAATAATTTTCGCAACGGAAGGGCGTCCCCGTAATGAACCGCTACCCGATCTGGGAATTCGGATGCCCGTTTATAGTTGAACCCGACGGGAAGCATATATAGATCCAGGTCAGGAGATAGGTTTTGAGCCATGAACAAAATGCGGATAAAGCCATTGCTCAAAGGGCGAACCCTTCTTTTCAGGTTATGGTTGGCTTCCGGAAAAATAACGATTGCCTCCCCTTGTGCGAGCAATCGGGCACATCTTGCGAATATTACCTCGTTTTGCCCGATGGTGTCCCTGCCATCCCGAATGCGATAAACGGGCATCATCTGTAAATAACTGAAAAATCGGTTGAGCCATGGATTGGTGAAGACATCGGAACGCGTCAAAAAATAAGGTCTCCTATCGCAGCTGACCGCAATGAGCAATACATCGATGAGGGCATTTTGGTGATTGGGCAAAAAAAGGACAGGTCGATCGGCAGGAATCTTTTCCTTGCCCTGCAGTTCGATCTTCCCATAATAGAGGTATAAACTGTACTTGATCCAAAGCTTCAATATCCCGTAACCGATCTTCATCTGGCCAGTTCTTCATTTTCCAACGCGCGATAGCCCCATACGCCGGCCAAAAGCAAACCGGTAACCAAATGCCAAATCCCCCAAAATGACGCAACGAGTGCCATACCGCCCAAACCGTCGAAAAAGGTAAAGATGAGCAAGAGGCCAAGCCCTGAATTTTGGATTCCGGTTTCGATGGTGATCGATCTTACATCCCTATCGGGCAATCTGAATCCTTTGGCGATCGTAAATCCAGCCGAAAAAGCCAAAAAGTTGTGCAGCACCACGATCCAAAACACATACCAAACATATTCCATGAAAATATCACGGTTGTTATAAAATGCCATAAAAATTAAGGATACAAAAAACATCAAGGAAACCATTTTGAGGAGTTTGCCCATTCTTCGGGCCTGTTTGGGCCAATAATGGTTCACTGTCATGCCCAAAATCAATGGAATCAGAAGCAGCAAAGAGACCACCTTCACCATTTGCAAGGGTGAGATGGCGATTTCCCTTAAAATATCGGCCGATGGCCCATATAGCGACCCCCAAAATTGCAGGTTCAGGGGGGTAAAAACCACTGCGAACAAAGTCGCGAAAGCAGTAAGGCTTATCGAAAGGGCGGTGTTTCCCTTGGCCAAATGGGTCATAAAATTTGAAACATTTCCGCCGGGACAAGCCGCTACCATGAACATTCCCAAAGCCATGCTCGCCATGGGCTGTATGATGATCACCAAAACGAAGGTCAAGGCCGGCAGCAGAGCGAATTGACCAAAGATACCGACCATAATCGACTTGGGTTTTTTGACAATCCCCCTGAAATCGTTCGGGGAAATATGCAGGGCGATGCTGAACATCACCAGGGCCAGGGCAATATTCAATACCCATTGAGCCTCGGCATCAAAATTGATATGAACGATATCTAAGGGGTTTTTACTCAATATTTCATGCGATTTTGAGTCCGTTGGCCACCCGTTCTTCCGGCAGGAGCAAAACAACGTCTTGGCCATCGACCGCACCCAATATAAGACATTCACTCATAAAGTTTGCGATTTGTTTCTTTGGAAAATTAAGCACGGCCGCCACTTGTTTGCCCAACAACTGTGATTTGGCATAACGCTTTGTCAGTTGGGCCGATGACTTTTTTATGCCTATGTCCGGTCCAAAATCGATCTTGATCTGATAGGAGGCATTTCGGGCTTCGGGAAAATCATTCACTTCAATAATGGTACCGACGCGGACATCCACTTTTTCAAAGTCGGCCCATTGGATGGTTTCCTTCATTTCGATTCTATTTCAAGTAATATTTCGTTGTCAAACAGCAGTTAAAAATAGCATTTATGGCAAAATTATTCCAAATACCTTTAACTTTATGGAAAGTAAAAACGTGAAAAATGGCGAGAACGGCCAGTAATATGTTGCCTCTGGGCACAAAGGCACCCGATTTTATTTTGAAAGACACCGTCAGTGAAAAGATCTTGGGACTCCAAGCCTTAAAGGGAAGCAAGGGCACCCTGATCATGTTCATTTGCAACCATTGCCCCTTTGTGATCCATGTGAACCCCATGATAAGCGCTTTGGCCAAATTATATCAAGCCAAGGGAATAGCATTTGTTGCCATTTCAAGCAACGATATCGAAAACTACCCCCAAGACGCACCCCATCTGATGAAAATAAAGGCCAACGAAGCCGGCTATACATTTCCTTATTTATACGATGCCACCCAAGCGGTAGCAAAAGCCTATCAAGCGGCATGCACCCCAGATTTCTATTTGTTCGATGGACAATTGGAACTGGTTTATCGGGGACAACTCGATGATTCCCGACCGGGCAACGGCATACCGCTCGATGGCCACGATCTGCGACAGGCCATGGATGCACTATTGCAAGGAAGCCCAATCGATCCGGTTCAGAAACCCAGTATTGGCTGTAATATAAAGTGGAAAGCCCACTGAACGGCCATGGCAATCGAAACTCCGCGGAACCCTAAAAAAGGCTCGATTTCAAATATCAGCATCAAACCTTTGGAGGTAAGCCTTTACCAAACCTATATCGAGGTCGGTGTGCTGGCCTATCGACAACATTACCTGCATTTATGGGAGGATCAAAATCCGGACCCCTATATCAATATTGCTTTTACCCTTGAGGTACTTCGAAACGAAGCCCTGAACTGCAATACCAAATTATTCCTGGTTTATAAGGACACCCTGGCGATCGGGATTTTAAAAATCAACCTTGAACATTCTTTGGGCCCCCATCCATCCACGGAAGTGCTTTTATTCGACAAGATTTATATCATGAAAGCGTATTCAGGACAGGGCGTGGGAAAAAAAGTTTTGGATTTTGTTGAGAAG
>JBATHI010000029.1:0-5202 GCA_049666645.1 Flavobacteriaceae bacterium
ACATTGGAGTGCGGACCAAGGCCGAGCTCCGCATGGATCAGTGAAACGGGATGGCATCTTTTTAGTGCTCTTGTGCCTGTTTATTGTCCAGTGTCGATCAAGCAAAATATGTTGGCCATAACCCCCATCTGATTTCATTTCCCCTTTATGGAAGAATTAATACAATACGACACAGCGGCCCAGAAGTTTTACGCCACGCAACAGATCAATGCACTGCCCCTGATATCTTCAGACGTTTCCGGTGAATTTTTCAATAGGGTCTGCGAAGGAAGCAGGGACATAACCATCTTAAATCATATTGCCAAGATACACCGTTGGGCGTCCTTGCCCAAGCTGAACGAAGCGTTGATCTGTAACCAACAAGTCATTGTGGTGACCGACGCCGAGCTAAATATCGTTCATGCCTCTCATAACATTGAAGAAATGAATGGTTACAGTGCGGCAGAGGTGATCGGTAAATCCCCAAAAATGTTTCAAGGGGAGGCTACCTGCAAGGAAACTACCAAAAACATCTCAAAGGCCGTGCGGAACAAAACTTCTTTTGAAGCGGTGGTGCTGAACTATAGAAAAGATGGAACGCCCTATAATTGTTGGATCAAGGCCGACCCAATCCTCAACGAATCGGGAACTGTCGTACATTTTATCGCCTATGAAAAGGAAATTGCTTAAGTGTTTCCTTATTTAATAAAAAAAGCCCTGGTACCATTGGTACCAGGGCTTTCCAATTATTGTTCCTAAAAACTACAGGATTCGATTTCGGTAATCCTAAGGGTATTGACCATCCCTTTGTCTTTAATGGGCATGGCGGCCAGACTGATCAGCATGTCGCCGACGTCCAAAAATCCCTTTTGGCAGGCTATTTTGTTCACATCTTCTATGGTCTCGTCGGTGGACACGTAACGGTCATAAAAAAAGGCATTCACCCCCCAAAGCAAACTCAATTGGGTCAAAATTCTTCTATTGGAAGTAAATACCAGAATATGGGCATCTGGTCTCCAGGCAGAAATTTGAAATGCGGTATAACCACTATTGGTCAAGGTGGAAATGGCCTTCGCCTTTATTTCATTCGCCATGATGGCAGCATGGTAACAGACCGACTTGGTAATGTACCTTTTCGTGCGGATATGGGGCGGTTCATGTGGTACTTTGATCAGATCCGACCCTTCAACGCTCTTTAAGATGCTGGCCATCTTAACGATTACTTCAACGGGGTAGTTGCCCACAGAAGTTTCCCCGGAAAGCATTACCGCATCCGCGCCATCCATCACCGAATTGGCCACATCGTTCACCTCCGCCCTTGTAGGGGTTAAGCTAGTGATCATGGTTTCCATCATTTGGGTTGCGATTATCACCGGAATCCTGGCTTTCTTGGCACGCAGCACCAATTGCTTTTGGATCAATGGTACCTCATGGGCGGGAACTTCAACCCCCAAATCGCCTCTGGCGACCATGAGACCATCGCAATAGGATACGATTTTATCGATATTCTCCACCGCTTCCGGTTTTTCGATTTTGGCGATAATCGGAATCTTGTATTCCGAATGTTCCTTGATCAAATTTTGAAGATCGATCAAATCCTGACTGAAGCGCACAAAGGATAAGGCGATCCAATCGACTTGTTTGGAAATGGCAAATATCGCATCCTTGATGTCCTTCTCGGTCAAAGCGGGTAGCGAAATATTGGTGTTGGGCAGGTTCACCCCCTTTTTTGATTTGAGGGGACCCCCCTGTACCACACGGGCCCTAACTTTATCTTCCCCGTTGGTTGCAAGAACTTCGAACATCAGTTTGCCGTCATCCAACAAGATATGCTCCCCGGGTTTTACATCCTTGGGAAAGGAAGTATAATTCATGTAAACTTCGGTGGCGGTACCTTCGAATGGTGTACCGGTTATGAAATCGAGTTCATCGCCCGGAGAAACCACTACCTCCCCGGCCATGACCCCGACCCTTAATTTAGGGCCCTGCAGGTCGGCGAGTATCGAGGTATTCGTGTTCAGCTCCTCGTTCAATTCCCGGATCATGTCGATTCGTTCCGAAACATCGGTATAATCTGCGTGGGAGAAGTTGATCCTAAAGACGTCTACGCCCGCCTCTATCATTTTCTTCAATACTTCCTTCGTACTTGATGCCGGGCCCAGCGTGGCCACAATTTTTGTCTTCTTTTTGGTTGGCATTATAACAATATTAAGTTGTTTTTTGATTTCAGTTTATCAGGATCTACGGTGTAGGCGGTTATCACTTTTCGTATCCGCAGCAGCGGCTTTACAACTTCTTCCTCTACATCCATATCATCATGCAATATCTTTATTAAATAATCGACCTCTTTGAGCTCCTGTACCAAATGATGCGTTGTAAAGGACGGTTCGTCCTGGAACAGGTCTGATCGGATCATTGCATCCTCACTGATGTTATTATTGGTGACCAAAATCCAATCCCTGTCGTGCCGTCCGTCCCTCCATTCAAAAATAGGAAACGCAATCTGAGGACTGAGGCGAAAGTCTTCTTTACACCTTCGGAATTTGGCATGCAGACCGAGGTTGATATGGTAGACCAATTCATAATCTTCCATACTGCTGTGCAATGCGACCAAGCTGAATGGGTCTTCGGCAAAATCGCTTGAAATTTTATACACTGCGTGCATATTCTAACCAAATAAGCAAAGATAGGATTAATAACGAGACCTTAATGAATTATGGCGTTGTAGCCATATTATTGAACATATCCGATGGCTGTTGTTAAAATTGCACCCTTCACGGTTTTTCCATTCTGTTCTGAAGGGCAAAATAGGCCCTTTTGGAAGCCCGTTCTTCAGCTTTCTTTTTGGAGGTTCCCCTAGCCTTGGCAACGACGTTCCCGTCAATGGAGAGTTTTACGGCAAAATGCTTCAGCACGTCATTGCCGGTATCGTCGTACACATCATAGTTAAAGTTTTTTTTCTGTTTTTGGCACCATTCGATGACCAAGCTTTTGTAACTGATGACTTTTCCCTCGAGCTGTTCGATATCCACATAGGGTTCGATCACTCTTTTATTGATGAATTTTTCGCAATAATCGTATCCCCTGTCGAGATAGATGGCTCCTACCAACGCTTCGAATACATTGCCATGGATATTGTCTCCAAAATGCGATTTCGGGATGCGGCTCTCCACAAAATGAATGAGGTTCAAGTCTTTTCCCAGCTCGTTCAGGTGTTCCCGGCTCACGATTTTAGATCGCATTTTGGTCAGGTAGCCTTCGTCGCCCTCAGGCACTTCCTTATATAAAAAGTGTGAAATTATGGTTCCCAACATGGCATCCCCCAAAAATTCAAGCCGTTCATAATTCATGGGGTTCCCTTCAAAATCCTTTTTATTGGCAGATCGGTGCATGAAAGCCTTCTTGTACACATAAAGTTTCTTAGGCTTAAATCCAAGAATGCGCTTTATCCCTAAAAAAAAATCCCCATCCTCTTTGGGATGGGAATTGAATATATTCGAAGGGAATCCCATAGGATCGTTTAGCTTATTTTTTTGAACACCACGCAGGCGTTATGGCCCCCAAAACCGAAGGTATTGCTCAGGGCAACGTTTACATCCCGTTTCTGGGCCTTATTCAAGGTGAGGTTCAATCTTGGGTCAATATTTTCGTCCACGGTGGTGTGGTTTATGGTCGGGGGCACAAGGCTGTGATGCATCGCCAAAAGGGACGCAATGGCCTCTATCGCACCGGCGGCACCAAGGAGATGGCCTGTCATCGATTTCGTCGAATTGATGTTGATGTCCGGGGCATGGTCGCCGAACACTTCCACGATCGCCTTTAATTCGGCTACATCGCCCAAAGGAGTAGATGTGCCATGCGTGTTGATGGTATCCACGTCCTGCGGCGTGAGGCCGGCATCGTTCAAACAGTTTTGCATCACCCGGATCACCCCGATGCCTTCGGGATGGGGCGCGGTCATATGGTAGGCATCGCTCGAGAGCCCGCCTCCCGCCAATTCGGCATATATTTTTGCCCCCCTAGCCTTGGCATGCTCATATTCTTCGAGGATAAGGGCACCGGCTCCTTCCCCGAGCACGAACCCATCGCGCGTTGCATCGAAGGGTCTGGAAGCCGTGGCCGGACTTTCATTTCTAGTGCTCAAGGCATGCATCGCGCCAAAACCGCCCATCCCGGCGATGGTAACCGCAGCCTCACTTCCCCCGGAAACCACAACGTCGCAATAGCCCAAGCGTATATAATTCATGGCATCGATCAAGGCATTGGCCGAAGAGGCACAGGCAGATACCGTGGTATAATTCGGACCCATAAAACCATGTTTGATCGAAATATTGCCAGGGGCAATATCAGCGATCATTTTTGGGATGAAGAAAGGATTGAAACGGGGCGTGCCATCCCCAAGCGCAAAATTCATGACCTCATTCTGAAAGGTCTCCAACCCACCTATTCCTGCGCCCCAAATGACTCCTACCCTGAACTTGTCCAATTTGGAAAGGTCAAGACCGGAGTCTAAAATGGCTTCATCGGAAGAAACCAAAGCATATTGTGCAAAACGGTCCAATTTTCTGGCCTCCTTGCGATCAAAAAAATCCAATTCGTTATAATTTTTCAGCTCGCAGGCAAATTTGACCTTGAATTTCTCGGTATCGTAGTACGTTATGGGGGCGGAACCGCTTTTCCCGGTTTTTAATCCCTCCCAATATTCGTTAAGATTGTTCCCTATGGGCGTTAAGGCACCCAGCCCGGTTACAACGACTCGTTTTAATTGCATCTAACAATGTTTTAGAATGATTTCCTGGACAATCATAACCCCAACGGCCCAAGATTTTCACGATAACAAGTAAAGTGAAATTAAAAAAAATTATCCATGCAGCGCGGTTACCACATGGATAATTTTGAAACTTGTTCAAGAAAATACACGAATTATTTCGCTTCTTCTATATAACTAATGGCTTGGCCAACTGTTGCGATGTTTTCAGCTTGATCATCAGGGATTTGAATATCGAACTCTTTTTCGAATTCCATAATCAACTCAACCGTATCCAATGAATCTGCCCCTAGGTCGTTCGTAAAGCTAGCTTCCGATACCACTTCGTTCTCATCAACCCCCAATTTATCAACAATGATAGCTTTAACTCTTGATGCAATGTCTGACATAATTATTTTGGTTTTAAAAATTTAAATTGTTGGCAAAAATAAAAAACTTTGGTGTAATAACACCAT
>JBATHI010000030.1:0-3613 GCA_049666645.1 Flavobacteriaceae bacterium
GTTTTTTGGGGAGCACAATTTTCTTTTGTTTATCTTCAGCACGGAGTGCTCTCAGGATATGCAATCGTGTCGCAGTCACTTAAAGTAACAAATCCGTTACCAATCGCTCTGAATAATCGGTTTTTCAACCAGAATTCCAGCGCTAAATTTCTTAACTTTAACGAGGCACCAATTGAAAATGGCATTATTGCACGTTTCCATGGCATTCATCCGATTTGGTGCGATATCCAATTTAATAGCAATACCATGAAAGAACTCAAAAAAGAAGACATCCGCCAAGAAGTATTCGACCTCTATGACGATTATGCCCATAACAAAATCGATCGAAAATCTTTCCTTGAAAAATTATCACTCTTTGCAGTGGGGGGCCTCACCTTGCCTTCCCTGCTTAGCTTTATCATGCCCAATTATGTGGATACCCTCTTGGTCAAACCCGATGATCCCAGATTAAAGTCGGATTATATCAACTATGATTCCCCGAAGGGTGGCGGAAGCATCAGGGGATTGTTATCGATGCCCGCCGATGCGAATTCCAAATTGCCGGGTATCGTGGTCGTTCACGAGAACCGGGGTCTCAACCCCTATATCGAGGATGTTGGTCGAAGAGCGGCCGTGGAAGGGTTTATTTCCTTGGCGCCCGATGCTTTGACACCTCTCGGAGGCTATCCCGGCAATGATGATGAGGGCAGGGAAATGCAAAGAAAACGCGACCGAATGGAAATGCTGGAAGATTTTATTGCCGCCTATAACTATGTCAAAAACCACAAAGATTGCAATGGCAAGGTAGGCGTTGTCGGCTTTTGCTTCGGAGGATGGATCGCCAATATGATGGCCGTAAAGGTTCCAACGCTTTCCGCGGCGGTCCCTTTTTATGGCGGACAGCCCAGTGCGGAAGAGGCCGCAATGATACAAGCCCCTTTGATGCTGCAATATGCCGGACTGGATACTAGGGTCAACGAAGGCTGGCCGTCTTACGAGGCCGCACTTAAAGCGAATAACAAAGAATTTGTGGCTTATTTCTATCCCGATGTGAACCACGGCTTCCATAACAATACCACCCCCCGATACGATGAACCCGCCGCAACTTTGGCCTGGCAGCGCACCATCGATTTTTTCAAGGAGAAACTGAGTTAGATTTGGAATAATCTAAATAAAATCATGAAAAGGAAAGATTTTATCAAAACCACCGCGACTTTTACGGCGGGCACCTCCTTGTTTCCATTCACTTCCTGCAAGGAAGACAAAAAGGAAGTGGTGGCTGAGACCGTGCGCACCAATTGGGCTGGAAATTATGCTTACAAGGCCAAAAATTTATATGAGCCCACTTCTGCTTCGGAAGTGCAAGCCCTGATGAAAAAATTGGGCCAACAAAAAGCCTTGGGTTCCTGTCATTGTTTTAACAACATTGCCGACACCCCTTTAAATCAGATATCCACTAAAAAACTGGTACAGCCCTTGGAGTTTGATTTGGAAACCCAGACCGTGACCATCGGTGCGGGCACCAAGTATGGGGATTTCGCCCCTGAACTCAATGAACGGGGATATGCATTGCACAATCTGGCTTCCCTCCCCCACATTTCGGTCGCCGGGGCATGCGCCACCGCTACCCATGGGTCTGGTGTCACCAATGGCAATCTGGCCACCGGGGTATCAGCCATCGAATTGGTCACAGCCAATGGGGAAATCGTGACTTTGAGCCGTGAAGGAAATCCTGACCTTTTTTATGCTACCGTTGTGAATTTGGGTGCCTTGGGCATACTCACAAAAATTACCCTCGACATTCAAAAAACATACGACGTTCGCCAAGATATATTCCAGGAATTGCCCTTGCAATCGCTAAAAGATCATTTTGATGCCATATTATCCTGCGGCTACAGTGTAAGCCTCTTTACCGATTGGCAAGACCAAAAAATCAGTCAAGTATGGATCAAAAGGAGGATGGATGCCCCCATTGAAGACCTGGGCCTCGACTTTTATGGCGCAAAGGCGGCCACAAAAAACCTTCACCCCATCACCCGGCTTGAATCTCAAAATTGTACGGACCAAATGGGCATTCCAGGTCCCTGGTACGATCGCCTGCCCCATTTTAAGATGGGATTTACACCCAGTAGCGGTGAAGAGCTCCAATCGGAATTTTTTGTCCCGAGGGTAAATGCACTCGATGCCATCCTGGCCCTGGAGAAAAAGAAGCATCAAATCTTCCCCCAGCTCATGATCACCGAAATACGCACCATAGCCAAAGATAACTTTTGGATGAGTCCCTGTTACCAACAAGACTGTGTTGCCATACATTTTACCTGGAAACAGAACCCCAAGGAAGTGGGCCAATTGATCTCGATGATCGAAACCGAACTCGAACCCTTCGGTCCAAGACCGCACTGGGGCAAGTTATTTTCGATGGCCCCTGAGCGCATTCAATCGCGGTATGAAAAATATCCTGAATTCTTGGCCTATGCCAAAAAGATCGATCCTGAAGGGAAATTCAGAAATGATTACCTCAACCTAAATTTGTATCGGTCTTGACAAAAACCCGCACAAGATCGTCTTTCATCACTTAAAAGCCCTTGCCACCTGTTTTGAGCTCCCCAAGCCATCAATGCCCAATTCCACCACATCCCCAGGTTTGAGATAGCGTGGTGGTTTAAACCCGAGTCCAACTCCAAAGGGTGTTCCCGTAGAAATGACGTCACCGGGCAATAGGGTCATAAACTGACTGATATAACTGATCGACGTAGGAATATCAAAAACAAAATCAGAAGTATTGCTGTTTTGCAAAAGCTCTCCATTGACCTTTAACCACAAATTTAGATCATGGGGATCTTTGATCTCCTCCCGGGTGGCAATAAATGGACCCAAGGGGGCGAAGGTATCACAGCTTTTTCCCTTTACCCATTGGCCGCTGCGTTCGAGCTGAAAGGCCCTTTCACTATAATCGTTGTGCAAGAGGTACCCGGCAATATGTCCCATGGCCGCTTCTTTGGTAACATAGGAGGCCTTTTTACCGATGACCACCGCCAATTCAACTTCCCAATCGGTTTTCTCGCTCCCTTTTGGAATGACCAGATCGTCATTAGGCCCAACTATGGCCGTAGTGGCCTTGAAAAACAATACGGGTTCCTTTGGGATTTCCATCCCCGACTCCTTGGCATGTTTGGCATAGTTCAAACCGATGCAGACCAATTTTGAAGGTCTGCAGAGCGGGGCGCCCAACCTGGCCGAAGCAGGAACCGTCGGACAGGATGCTCCATGCTTTTCCAACCAAATCTTGAGTTGTTTCAGTCCGTCTCCCCCAAAAAAGTGCTCATCATAATCTTGGCCAAAACCTGAAACATCGAGCCTTTTCCCATTTTCCAACTGTACCCCTGGCTTTTCCTTTCCCAAGGCTCCGAATCGTATTAATTTCATGTATTCAATTTATATATGGTTTGTGCAGGTCCGGACACGCCGAACACCCTTTTTATTTAATTGCCGTTCAATCGGATAAATCCCCCATCGATCGGGAAATCGGTACCTGTGATGAACGAGGCCTCGTCGGAACACAGATAAATTGCCAAATCAGCTATTTCATTGGGTTCGCCCATTCTTCCGATAGGTTGCGTCTTAGAGAGTTTCT
>JBATHI010000031.1:0-7339 GCA_049666645.1 Flavobacteriaceae bacterium
CTTGTGGCGGCAAGCGATTTAAGAAGGAAGTCCTGGAAGTGAAATTTGAAGACGCTTCAATCGACGATCTTCTCAATATGACCATCGATGATGCCATCGCTTTCTTTGAAGCGCACCGCCAACAAAAAATTATGAACAAACTGAAACCGTTGCAGGATGTAGGCCTGGGTTACGTCACCCTCGGCCAATCCTCTTCCACCCTATCAGGTGGGGAAGCACAGCGTATCAAGCTCGCTTCCTTCCTTGTGAAAGGCAGCACAAAAGAGAAGGCACTCTTTATCTTCGACGAACCCACGACCGGCCTGCATTTCCATGATATCAAAAAATTGTTGAAGTCGTTCGATGCCCTTATCGAAAATGGCCATTCGGTGGTTGTCATCGAACACAACATCGATCTCATCAAATGTGCAGACCACATTATCGACCTTGGACCTGAAGGTGGGGAACGTGGCGGCCAACTACTGGCTTCTGGGACCCCTGAGGAACTGATCACCAGTCAAGATTCATTTACAGCCCACTATCTCAAGGAAAAATTGGTTTGATTTTTAAAGGGCGTATTTCAGCTGGTGCTTGCCTTCCGATTTCAATTCAAATTCCTCATGAACGCCAAAATCAATTGGCTCAATAATCAAAATTCTTCTCTTTGTCTTTATTAATCTATTGATAATCAATTATTTATTATCTTTATTTGATTTTTGGCACGCTGTTTGGTATATGGTAAGGGAATGCAAATAGTTGCCTTCTTAAATTTAAAACCTTATATCATGAAAAACTTAGTACTCATCTTTACGGCGCTTTTTTTAGGTACCTCCGGTATCATGGCCACAGGTATTAAAGAAGATAAGGTTGCAATCGGCAATGCTTATAGATACAACAACTCTTTTATTTTTGTGGAAAACGGCATTACGTTTGCCGTATTTCCTGATGGGGAGTTCGATTTTTATATAGATAACAACATAAGAAACTACAATGGGGTTTCGGTTACCTTCAATTCCGGTTACGATTATAGTCCATATGCACAATACGATGACTATGGTGCTGTGATCCAGGTCGAAAATATCCCCATTTACTATGACTTTTATGGGCGTGTAACGCAAATTGGCAATGTTGACATCAGTTATAACCGTGGACGGGTATTCCGACTTGGCGGCATGTATGTCTATTACAACAACAGGGGATTTTACGATTACCATACCGGTTATATCAACGTGTACAACCGTTATTATACCTATGCCCCTTTCCATGCTTATTTTGCAAGGCCGTCCCTTGGATTTTGCCTGGTATACAACAGACCGTATAGAAGGTACTATACCCCCATCCGATATACCTACTATGCCCCTTATCGTTACAACCAAAGGCGCGCTTATGCCACCATCGGTCGTGAGCATAGATATAACAGCGTAAGAAATGAAAGGGCCACCATATATCGAAATGATAAAAGGGTAGCTGCGCGGGAAGACCTGGGACGAAGAACTTCCGGAATACGGACAAACAACACCGTGGCCAGAAGCGAGGGCAAACAAATGCGAACCAGTGGTACTTCCACTCGTAATGAGGTGGCAAGGACCAATCGGGTCTCCCAGAACAACGCCTCAGGGCGAAGTGTGAGCCGGTCCAGTACCAAAATCGCGGGCACATCAAGTGTTGACCGATCAAAGCAGATAGAGCGCAGGGCGATTACCAGAAGTTCAGGGAACAGGGCTGTTTCAAACAACTCGGGCAAAGCCCAGGCCAGCAGAACCAATAGTGTGGTGAAGCGGTCTGCCAGCACTGCCCCAAAAAGTAGCTCAGTGAAAAGGAGCACTGCCAGCATTAAGGCGCCGGCACGCAGCACAGCGCCCAACAGAAGCCAAAGTACGGTTTCAAGGAGCAGGAGCGCCAATACGACCAAAAAATCGGTGCAGGCACCTGCTAGGAGTACCAGAAGTACAGGGACCGCAAACGCAAGAACTAGAAGTTCTAAAAATAATTAAGATAGTTTTTAGGTTGGTTAGTTGTTTACCCCGCGGTGGATTTATCCATTGCGGGGTTTTTTTTGATCATGATCGGCCTTGGTCAATTGAACCTTGATCGATTTACTTATAGGGGTCTTACTGCCATCGGCATAACGGTCATAGGGCACCAGCACATTGGTTTCAGGGAAATAGGCCGCCAGGTTTCCACAGGGGATTTCATAGGGTACGATACGGAAACTTTGCGCTCGGCGTTCCACCCCATCATAACGACTGATGATATCCACAACTTCCAGTTTTTTTAGATGTTGTCGTTTCATATCGACAGGGTTCATGAACAAAACCCTTCTTTCATTGTAGACCCCTCTGTATCGGTCATCCAAACCATATACCGTAGTATTGAACTGGTCGTGTGAGCGCACCGTCATGAGCAAAAATTCATCCTCGTCCATAGGATGGTCGGGCAAGGCATTAAGGGTAAGTTGTGCCCTTCCATTGGGCAACATGCTGAAATCAAGTTCCCTGACATTATTGGGGAGATAGTAGCCGATTCCTTTGGAACGAGTATTGGTATCCGAAAAACCCTTGGCCACTTTATCGATGTTTTCTCTGATGAGTTCATAGTTTTCCCCCATGGCCAACCAATCAACGGGATGATTGCCTTTAAAGTAGGTGTGGGCCATTTCCGCAATAAGTTCCGGTTCACTTTTTATCATTGTAGAGGCCGGTTTTAAAAGCCCTTTCGATTGCCTTACCCTGCCCATACTGTCTTCCATGGTGAGGTAGCGGGACTTTTCTCCTTTTAAATCTTTTTCGGATCGCCCAAAGGTGGGTAGGATCAAGGCGGTTTTTCCCGTCACCAAATGGGTACGGTTCAATTTAGTACTGATCTGTACGGTCAAGGCACATTTTTGCAGGGCCTCGGCCGTATAATAGGTGTCGGAAGCTGCCATCAAAAAGTTTCCGCCAAGGGCCATAAATATCTTGGCTTTGCCCTCGTACATGGCCTTCATGGCACCTACGGTATCGAACCCTTCTTTATCGGGTGGCATAAACCCCATGTGCTTTGCGATCCTTTGGTTCAGTTCCCCATCGACAAAATGCTGGATACCAACGCTCCTATCCCCCTGTACATTGCTGTGGCCGCGAACCGGACAGGTACCGGTACCGGGTTTCCCTATGGCGCCCTTCAACAACAAAAGGTTGATATATTCCCTGATGTTCTCCACTCCGTTCTTATGCTGGGTGAGGCCCATTGCCCAGCACACCACGACTTTCGATTTGGTGGCCAACAAAGCCACTGTATCCTCAATTTGACCAACAGGAATTCCACATTGGTGGAGCAACTCTGCTTCACCATAACGATCTAGATCGCGAAACAAGCGATCATAGCCATCGACATATGTTTTCAGAAAATCATGATCGAACGCTCTCCCTTTGGTTTGGTCCCATAAAGCCAATTTCTTAATGATCAGTTTGATAAGTGGAATATCCTGATTGATTCTGACTGCCAAATGGATATCGGCCATCTCGGTTCCACTGCCCAACAAGCCTTTTATTTTCTGGGGATTCTTGAAATTGACCAGGCCCGCTTCGCCAAGGGGGTTGATACTGATGATTTTTCCTCCATTTTCCTTGCACTTTTCCAACGCAGACAACATTCTCGGGTGATTGGTCCCCGGATTCTGTCCGGCGATGATTACCACCTCGGCCTCGTACAGATCCTCCAACTTGGCGGATCCTTTACCAATGCCCAATGCCTCCTTCAATGCCAGACCGCTTGATTCATGGCACATATTCGAACAATCGGGCATATTATTGGTGCCAAATGCCCTGGCGAACAGGCCATACAGGAATGCGGCTTCATTGCTCGATCGGCCGGAAGTATAGAATATGGCCTCGTTGGGCGATTCCAGCCTAGCGAGCTCCTTTGCGATGAGTTCATAGGCCTTTTGCCAGTGGATCGGCTCATAGTGAATGCTGCCGGGCCTAAGCACCAAAGGTTCGGTGAGGCGACCAAGCTTGTTGAGCTGGTAATCGGAAAGCTGGGATAGGGCCTCAACCGAGTTTTGTCCAAAGAACGTCCCACCGATGTGGTTTGTGGTGGCCTCATCTGCCAAGGCCTTTGCGCCGTTTTCACAATATTCGGCAATACTTGAAGGGTTTTCGGGATTGGGCCAGGCACAACTGGGACAATCAAAGCCATCTTCTTGGTTCATCTCCAACAAAGCTCGCATGGAACGCACTATGCCCATCTCCTTGAAACCATGCCTTATTGCCTCCTTTACCCCTAAAATGCCTGCTGCATACTGCATGGGTTGCCCCAAACGAATTTTCGAAAAACTTGTAGGGCCAAGGATGGAGACCTTTCTTCTGAAATCTTCTTGATCTTGTGCCATAGGTTCTGTTTTTTTAGGGTGGACATCGAAAAATCACCATTTTATATAAAAATAATATTTTAAACCTTTACGGATAAACCTAATTTTTTCGTACTTCGCAAAAAAATTATTTAAATGACACTTTTTGTGGATATGGACGAGGTTATTGCCGATACCTATCGAGCCCATATCGAAAAATACAACCGAGAATTCATGGAGTCGCTTACCGTAGAGGCCTGTATGGGCAAAGAGGTTTGGCAAAGTGTACCGGAAGACCACCAGGAAAGCGTACATCAGCACGCCCGCACCGAGGGTTTCTTCCTCAATTTGGAGCCCATCGCCGATAGCCAGGCAGTGCTCAGGGCACTCTCTCGGAAATATGAGATCTATATCGCATCAGCGGCCATGCAATTTCCCAATTCACTCTGGGAAAAGTCCATTTGGTTAGATGATCATTTTCCCTTTATACATTGGAAGAATAGGATCTTATGTGGGGACAAGCACATTTTGAAAGGCGACCTGCTCATCGACGATCGAACATATAATCTTGATTCGTTTAACGGAAAGACCCTGCTGTTCACCTCGCCCCACAACATTCATAGCAACGGGCATGAACGGGTGAACAACTGGCTTGAAATAGGCAAAATATTATTATAGGCAAGCACTTCAGGCTATACTATAAAGTGCCTCTCGGCCCCATGCGCATGGGCACATCAGCCCTCTCGTTTAAAAAATTTGGAGAGCACCCCGATCACATCTTCAGAAATCTTGAACCTGAAAAGAACCCCTATGTAGAGTGCGGTCATCAAAAGACTTTTCATCGCAATATTCACCAAGGGGTGAAATGGAAATTGCAAATAGTAAAACAAGGATACTGTTAACAAAAGCAACGCCAAAACCCGAAAGGTATCGAGGGTGAACGGATACATCTTATATTTCCATCGTACGAATACGAGTTTGATGGTGTTATAGATAAAAAAAGCAGAAAAACTGGCGTAGGCAGCCCCATCAAGGCCATATTCAGGAATCAACCAAAGGTTGAAAAAGACCGTAAGAATGGCCAAGAGAACGCCCATGAACAGCACGGAAACATAATAGTCCGAATTATATAAAATGGCATTGTTGTTTCCCATCATGGCATCATAAAGTTTGGCCAATCCGATCCAAAACACGATGACGATACCATCCCTATAGCTCGTTGGCAAAAGTTGATAGATATCCTCCAGATTGAGAAGCAGTAAAATAAACAATAGGCCCGAAATGATGAACAGGGTCAGGGAGCTCTTGTGGTAAAGTGATTTCAAGGAAGTAAGGTCATTTTTGTTCAGCAATTCCGCGGTAAGGGGATAGGTGATCTGATGCATCGACCTTGTTGGAACCGCAATGGCCATCGCCATAAAACCCGCGACACTGTAATAGGCCACGTTTTCAATTTTGATGAATTGGTTCAACATGACCTTATCGACCTCCAAAAGCACAATGGCGGTTGAGCCCCCCATAATGATCAAGGCGCTGTATTTAATGATATAAGTGGTATTCTGGGGCCAGTCGAACGAAATTTTGGGCATGCGCAAACGGAAGGCGTACATTTTCATGATAACTGTCCGTGCCAAATAAAAACCGACCATGGCTTTTAAAAAGAAGGATATCGTGATGACATCCCAATACAACAGCAACAATAACAAGGTTTGTCCTGCCCTGCAAAAGATCTCTTTCATGAAATTCCCGAAGACCGATTTCAATCGGATTCTTGCCCAGGCATAAAATACCTCAAAATAGGCCATTGCCATGCCGATCAAGAAAATATACCACACATAGCCTTTTACCATCGGGTTTTCCTTGGAGAGGAAGTTTCCTATGGTTTCATTGGCCATATAGGTCAAGAGCCCCATGGGAAAGATCAACACCAACGGCAAAAACAGCATCAGGGTCAAAAATCCATCCTTTGAACCCTCCTTTTCAAATGCACTGTAAAACTTTACAAGGGCATTGGGCACTCCAAAAGCCAGCAACGGCATCAATACGGCCGATGCCGACAAGATCACGTTGATTAGGCCATAATAGGCATCGGACATGAAATTGGTATACAGAAACATCACGTTCACGGCGCCGATCCCAAATCCCAAATAGGTGATGATCGTATTGTTCAATGACTGTTTTAGAATGATCCCCATTATAATTGCTTGGCCAGTTTTTCGGTCAACGCCCGACGGCTATAGTCTTGGATGCCAACTCCGGTTACCTTTAGGCTGTTGTGCCGATATTTTTCGAACCAATCCCAAATTACACTTTTTAATGGTTCTTCCGCGCTATGGTCAAATACCATTCCCGTTTTGGTCTGTTCAATGATTTCCCCAGCTTCCCAATGCTTCGGACCGATTCCCAATATCGGTCTACCCGAGGCGAGGTATTCGAACAATTTCCCCGGAATGATGCCTTGGGTCAGTTCTGAATCGATTTCGAGCAAAAGCAAGACTTGTGATTCCCTCTGTTTTCGGACAGCCTCCTTGTGGGTGAGATAGCCCAGTTTTTTGGTATAAGGTGCCAATCCATTTCTGTCGAGGTCGTTCAATATTTCAGCGCTGACCACTCCCATCAGATCAATTTGAACCTTGTTTTTAAAATCTTCGGATGCCCTTACCATTTCTGATAGCACCTTCCAAAGGTTTTTGGGATTTCGGCCGGAAAGAAGGGATCCGATATGGGAAAGGGTGAACTTTTCGTCCAATATTACCGCTGGTCGATCGATATCAAGGTCATATCCGTTGGTAATGACAGTTATGGGCCTTTCCGTTAATTTTTGAAACTCGAGCTTGGTATGGTTGCTGGTCGCGATTACATGATCGGCAGCCTGCAGCACAGCTCGTTCCAATGATTCATGCCTGTTACGGGCATAAGCCGTTAATTTCAATTTGGTGTGGTAGCCAATACTTGTCCATGGGTCCCTAAAATCGGCAACCCATTTAACCTGATGCCGTTGCTTTAAACCATATCCTATCAAGTGAACAC
>JBATHI010000032.1:0-6208 GCA_049666645.1 Flavobacteriaceae bacterium
GGGCCATTACGAAAATGGAGTTTAGCCGTTCCGATGCCGGAGCCTATTATTACAGGACTTATTTTGAAAAGGCCATAGCCGATATGGTCATTTCGTTGAATCCCCAAAACCAGATCAATGGCCTGCGAATTCAACCCGTAAAAACCTTGGATGTTCCTGTTTTGGAACGAAACACCACAAAAATGTCATTGCCCTTCCGAGAGGAATGGTTTGTTTACTGGGGCGGGATCCAAGTGGAACAAAATTACCATGTTGCCGAAATTAGCCAACAGTATGCCTATGATCTTTTAATGGTTGAAAATGGTGCCTCCCATAGGAATGGAGGCAATGAAAATGAGGACTATCTGGTATTTGGAAAAGAAATCATCGCCCCATGCGATGGCAGGGTGGTTCAGGTCATCACGGGGGTAGTGGACAATAAACCGGGAAAGACGAATCCCGAACAACTCACCGGTAATACCGTGGTTTTGAAAACCGATGCCGAAGAGTTCGTACTTTTCGCACATCTGAAAAAAGGCAGTATCACGGTTGAGGAAGGGCAGGACGTGCGCAGGGGCGAGGTTTTGGGCAAATGCGGCAACTCGGGAAATTCAACGGAGCCCCATTTGCACCTCAGCCTGCAAAATCAGATCGACATGGATGGGGCTATCGGGGCAAAACTATATTTCGATCGTCTTCTGGTAAATGGGGAAGCAAGGCAAGACTATTTGCCCGTAAAAGAAGATTTGATCAAAAATTTGGAATAAGCCAACCCTTTGTCAAACCAACACACTGTTGTAGGTTTGTACTAATCGTAAATGACAAGCTAATACATCAAAAAATAAAAGAATGATTTTAGAAATGAAAGTCCCCTCTCCGGGGGAATCGATCACAGAAGTGGAAATTGCGGAATGGTTGGTACAGGATGGGGATTATGTTGAAAAGGACCAGGCCATAGCCGAGGTCGATTCCGATAAGGCCACCTTGGAACTTCCTGCGGAAGAAAGCGGGACCATAACCCTTAAGGCAGCGGTTGGCGATGCTGTCGCGGTAGGTGCGGTGGTATGTTTGATCGATACCAGTGCGGCCAAACCCGAAGGAGCTCCAAAAAAGGAAACCGCAGCCCCGGCACCAAAAAAAGAGGTCAAGGAAGCGCCCAAAAAAGAAGAAAAGCCAGCGGTCGTAAAGGAAACCTATGCTTCGGGTTCGGCTTCCCCCGCAGCCAAGAAAATCTTGGAGGAAAAGGGCATCGATGCCGCCTCCGTTAAAGGTTCGGGAAGAGATGGAAGAATTACCAAAGACGATGCCGTAAATGCGGTGCCATCAATGGGTACGCCTACCGGGGGGAACAGGGGTGAAACCCGTTCCAAGCTTTCCATGCTGAGAAGAAAAGTGGCCGAACGCTTGGTTGCCGCCAAAAATGAAACGGCAATGCTGACCACCTTCAACGAGGTCGATATGTCGGCCATATTTGCCCTGCGGGATACCTATAAAGAGGTCTTTAAAGAGAAACACGGCGTGAGCCTCGGCTTCATGAGCTTTTTTACCAAAGCAGTGGTAAGGGCCCTCGAAATGTTCCCTGCAGTCAATTCAATGATCGATGGCAAGGAAATGATCAGTTATGATTTCTGTGACATCAGTATTGCGGTCTCCGGACCGAAAGGACTGATGGTCCCGGTAATCCGCAACGCGGAAAATCTTACCTTTAGGGGTGTGGAGGCAGAAGTGAAGCGCTTGGCCATCCGTGCCAGGGAAGGGGAAATTACGGTCGATGAAATGACCGGTGGCACCTTTACCATCACCAATGGTGGGGTATTCGGCTCTATGTTGAGCACCCCGATCATCAACCCACCGCAAAGCGCAATATTAGGAATGCACAATATCGTGGACAGACCGATCGCAAGAAACGGTGCCATCGCCATAGCCCCCATCATGTACGTGGCCCTATCCTACGATCATAGGATCATCGACGGGAAAGAATCGGTAAGTTTTTTGGTAGCGGTGAAGGAGGCCCTGGAAAATCCTGAAGAGCTGTTGATGCAGAACGAAGTGAAGAAGGCCCTGGAGCTATAATAGGCGCTTGGCTATTTTGAATTTAGATTGCCCCTTTAGCATAATTTCCGTGACAAGAGCCTACCTTTCTTTGATTTCAAGCCAATGTTGGTCAAGAGGTATCGGATTATGGCTTTGATTTCAAGAAAAGGCATCGTTGGTCATAGTCGATAATCGCCTTTGCCTTTTTAAGAATATCTGCCCCTATGATGCCCTCAACGGGCAAAGCTTTATGGGTGATAAGGGCCTCATTGACATGTTTCAGGTCGAAAAGCACTATTTTGACCTTTTCTTTTTTCCAAGGACCGATTTCCAAACGGTTACGCTTGGAGATCAGGATTTCCATCCCGCTCGCTCCCGCGCCCGCCGCCTTGATTTTTGAAGCCTTTGATTTGAGGTTGAAATATTCGATTTTATCAAATCCGATGCAGGTGTTGGAAGCACCGGTATCGAGGATGAATCTACCAGTAATGTCATTGATCTTCACGATGAGTTCGAAATGGTTGGTCGCCGTGAGTACCAATGGTATTTTGAAGTAGTTTTTTTCCTTTAAAAATTTTGAGAGGCTTGCCATGTTGAGGTTTCCGTTGCTATATAGATCATTTTGTCGGGGTCATCGGCCCAATTCCGACTTCGATCAACAAGTTAAAATTTTTTATCCATGGACTTTGGGTATTCCAAATCGATTCCCCTGGAACATTCGGCTCAGAAAAATTACCCGAATTGCGATTATGGTTTAACAAAGATAAGCCTATTTTTGTCCGATGACGTTAACCGACACCCACACCCATCTGTATAGTGAAGCCTTCGATGAGGATCGGGATGCAATGATCCAAAGGGCCTTGGAATCGGGCATTGGGCAATTTTTCATTCCGGCCATCGATTCGAGTTATACCCGATCCATGCTGGATCTTGAGAAAAAATATCCCGAAAATATTTATTTGATGATGGGCCTTCACCCCACCCACGTCAAAGAGAATTTCTGGGAAGAACTGCAACATGTAGAGACCATGTTGGCCGGCCACAAGTTCTATGCGGTTGGGGAAATCGGCATCGATCTTTACTGGGAGAAGCAATATTTAAAGCAGCAGCGGGATGCTTTCATCTATCAAATACGACTTGCCAAAAAGTATAAATTGCCCATTGTAATCCATTGTAGGGATGCCTTCGATGAAATCTTCGAGGTACTGGACCAGGAAAAGGGAGCCGACCTATTTGGTATCTTCCATTGTTTTACCGGTACTTTGGCACAGGCACGAAGGGCGATCGGGTATAACATGCTGCTCGGAATAGGAGGGGTGGTCACATTTAGGAACGGAAAAATCGATACCTTTCTGAATCAAATAGCGCTGAAGCATCTTGTGTTGGAAACGGATTCGCCCTATTTAGCACCTGTCCCCTATCGTGGCAAGCGCAATGAAAGTTCCTATTTGCCATTGATAGCCCGCAAGCTGGCGCAGCTTTATAAAACAGGAGCCGACGAAATTGCCGCCCAGACCACCGCCAACGCCTTAAAGGTTTTTGGTCTACAAACCCGGTGACGGCCAAAAAAACCCTTGACCAAGGAATGGGCAGATCAAAGGGGCTGTATCATGAAATAGCTGGAAATGAAAACGATATTTACTTTAATTAAAAATTGTCAGTGAAACCTTGAAAGGACCTATAAAAATACTGTTGATTTATACCGGGGGCACCATCGGAATGGTCAAAGACTATGACTCAGGGACACTCAAGGCCTTCAATTTCAAAAAATTGCTGAAGAGCATCCCGGAATTGAATCAGTTGGGCTGTTCCATCGATACCATCTCATTTGAGCGGCCCATCGATTCGTCCAACATGAATCCCGGGCACTGGATCGAAATCGCGGCGATCATTGAATCGAACTACGGATCCCATGATGGTTTTGTGGTTCTCCATGGCAGCGATACCATGAGCTATTCGGCATCGGCTTTGGGCTATATGCTCGAAAACCTGGCCAAACCGGTGATCTTTACGGGCAGTCAGTTGCCTATCGGCGATCTGAGGACCGACGCCAAGGAAAACCTGATTACCTCGATCCAGATCGCGGCCATGCGAGGCAAGGATGGTCCGGCCATCCAGGAAGTGGGCCTCTATTTCGAATACAAGTTGTATCGGGCGAACCGGACGACCAAAATCAATGCCGAACATTTCAAGGCGTTCCAATCATTAAACTATCCGCCATTGGCCGAATCTGGGGTCCATTTAAAGATCTTTACGGAAAATCTATGGATACAAAAACACAGGAAGCCGCTGGTGGTCCATAAAAAGCTCGATAACCATGTGGCCATCTTAAAACTTTTTCCTGGCCTCAACGAGGCATTATTGACAAGCGTACTGGGTACCCCTGGTCTAAAAGCCTTGATCTTGGAAACCTATGGTGCCGGAAATGCACCAACCGATGATTGGTTGTCGGCCCTGCTGGGCAAATCGATCCAAGAAGGCTTGCATATTGTGAGCGTAACCCAGTGCGCAGGCGGCGGGGTGATCATGGGGCAATACGAGACCAGTGCGCAGCTACAAAAGTTGCAAGTCATTAATGGCAAGGACATTACAACCGAAGCGGCCATAACCAAGTTGATGTACCTGTTGGGCAGCAATGTATCGCACAAATCATTCAAAACGGTGTTCGAAACGCCGCTGCGCGGGGAGATGACATAAAATTTCCCATATTAATTTCCTCAACTAATAAATTTTTTGTTATTTGGGCAACCCTTAAAAGGTCAGACTAGAGAGGTGGCCGAGTGGTCGAAGGCGCACGCCTGGAAAGTGTGTATACACCAAAAGTGTATCGAGGGTTCGAATCCCTTCCTCTCTGCGAAAGTTTTGCTTTTATTATTGCGTTTTTTTTTTATCTTTAACCCTATTAACTAACTAATCTAAGTTTGAAAAAAATGAAAAAATTATTCTCTATCCTAGCTGTGACTGGGTTATTTGTTCTAAGTGCAAATACGGTAAGTGCAAAGGCAACGACTGCCATGGTAGTATCAAATATTTCTACAGCGGTAGCCATGCTGCAGGATGCTGCTCCCGCAGAAGCGGAAAAGGGCTTTACCCAGGTGTTGAAAGAGCAGTTCATACAAGGGGGTGCCGGATTTATGGGAATCGTACTACTGTGTTTGATCCTTGGCTTGGCCGTGGCCATTGAAAGGATCATTTACCTGAACCTTTCAAGTACCAATACCGCCAAATTGAAACAACAAGTGGAAGATGCCTTGGCATCAGGTGGGGTTGAAGCCGCCAAAGAAGTCTGCAGAAATACTAAAGGGCCCGTCGCTTCGATCTATTACCAAGGGTTGGATAGGGCAGGAGAGAGCATTGAATCTGCCGAAAAGGCTGTAATTGCCTATGGAGGCGTGCAGATGGGTCAGTTGGAGAAAAACGTCTCCTGGCTATCGTTGTTCATCGCCGTGGCACCGATGCTCGGGTTCATGGGTACGGTAATCGGTATGATCCAAGCCTTCCAAAAGATTGCTGCCGTGGGTAACTTGAGTGCCTCACTTATCGCAGGCGACATCCAGGTGGCGTTATTGACGACCGTATTCGGTCTGATCACCGCGATCATCCTTCAGATTTTCTATAACTACATCATTGCAAAGATCGATAGCATTGTCAATGATATGGAAGATTCGTCGATCACTTTGATCGATATGTTGGTGGACCACAAAAAATAATTTGCACCCTTAACACCTTTAAATTATGAATAAAATTGTAAAAATAGCTTTAATAGTCATAGGGTTGATAGGTGCAGTACTTTGGTTCATGCTTCCGGATGCAAATATGCCTCCGGCTGAAGCGGCCCAAAGCGGTGCGATCAATGCCATGTTCATGATAACTTATCTGCTTTTGGCGGTTGCGGTGATCTTTAGTCTCGGCTTCGCATTGTTGAATATGTTTACCAATCCGAAGGGACTTAAAAAAACTTTGTACGCAGTGGGCGGGTTTGCCTTGGTCGCAATCATTTCCTATGTGCTTTCAAGCAATAACGATGTGTCCGCCGAGTATATGGCAATGTCCGACGAGTCGACGGTAAAGAACATCGGAATGGGACTTTACGTCTTTTTCATCCTTACCGCAGTTGCCGTGGTTTTGATGGTTTTGCCCAGCGTGAAGAAAATATTTACCGAATAAATAAAATTTAAGTTATGGCCAGAAGAGC
>JBATHI010000033.1:0-4089 GCA_049666645.1 Flavobacteriaceae bacterium
GGCATTGTCATCGTCGCAATCGGTGGTTGGCAAGGTATTGAGGGTGTATTCCGTTCCCGGACTGGTACAGCTTGTTATCGCCGCTAGGGCAGCAAAACCATCACCGTCGGCGTCGCGGTACCAAACCGTAACTGGGTTGATGGCCGCATCCTTGTCGTCACAATCGGTCGTGGGCAAAACGACAGTGGTGTATCCCGGTCCCGGACTTGTAACGCTCAAAACGGTGTTCGCCACGGCAAATCCATCACCATCGGCATCCAAATACCACTCGCTTGCAGATGCTGCGCCCAAATCTTCCTTTCGCGCCAAGACAAAGGTGGTCGATTTATTGAATGAAACCGGATTACCCGCAACATCGGTTTGGGTGCTGTTGTTATTTGTATTTGGATGCTGGATCGACATAAAAAGGAATCGGTAATCCGGAGAAAAGGTGATGCCTGTCGGTTCTGAACCCGCCGGTGCATTCCCAAAAATCCTCACGTTTGGTGCATTTTGGGTATGATCGATGCCCACTACCCATATGTAGTTCTGGCTCCCGCCATCTTGTAAAACCCATAAATTTCCTGCATCATCAAAGGCAAGGTTATCATTCCCTGTAGACCAGTTCACGCTGGCAGTGCCGTTCGCATGGGTAATGTCATAGGCCCTATTGCCCACAAAAGTTTCCATTATGGGGACCGTAGTCCCAGAAATTGGATCGGAATCCTGAAAACGATAGACCCGACTTTCATTTTTCACGGCAAAATAGACCCAACCATCCGGCCCGATTTCCACATCTTCAATGCCGTTGAAAACCGTGGCTCCGACCGCCGCACTTTGCGCCACGGTGGTGTTCCGTTCGGTTTGAGTTGCATTATTGATCGGGATCCAGGCTCCAGGTCCGTTTTTAGATCCCTGGTATACATAGAGAGCGCCACTTGATAGATCTTGTGCATTATCTGCCACGAATTTGTACAAATAGCCAACGCTCGCATCCGCACCTTGGTAAACCGTACGACGGTTGCCATGAATCACTACGTTTTCATGTTTGAAATTGCCCAGTGCCCATCTTTTGTCGATTACGGTTTTGGTGGCCGGATTGATTTCTATGCACCAACCGAAGTCGTCATAGCCGTCAAAATTGATATCCCTGGGCAATCCAGGATTGTTTTCCAATTCTAGACTGGTGATCTCCTCACAACTGATGATGGTGTTCCAAGGCGTAACGGTACCGGAACAATTGGCGATGGTCGCTACTACGCCACTGAAATCCACGGCCTGCGACAAGGAAGTTTGCCAAAGTTTGGTGGTGTTATTGTAATTGATGTCCAGAATGCTCACACCGCCAGGAGCCGATTCGGCATTGATGCTCAGATAGCCGTTGGTACTGCTGCCGCCTATGGGAACATAGCCCGTAAAATCATTGTTAGAAGGAAGGGTGCCCCCTTGTGTCAAAGGGTCGCCCGATTCTATGATCTTTTGGAAAGTATGGGTTGCGGGGATGACAAAATCACTGTTTTGAGTCGCGGGTTGGATGGAGACGAAATCGCCGATCTCTTGGGCACGGGCGACGATACCGCACAAGAGAAAGATCGTGATTTTTAAGATCAACATCTTCATTTTTGCGGGAATGGATGACGTCATGGTAGCACTGTCGTTTTTCAATGAAAAAAACATCGGTTTTGAAATGTAGGCGATAGAATAGGAACCTCGAAATCACTACGACAAAAGGTAGGCTTTTGACGATAATTGTCCATCAAGATAAGTTGCCATGCGTTCATATCATAAAGGGGAAAGGTATTATGGCAAGGACCCCGAAAAACCGGATTCAAAGACCGGCTAAAAATAAACCCTTACGAAGGGCATCCAAGCATTGGCATAGATGCTCTTGTTTTGATTATAGAGCACATCATATCGTACTCCAAAAGTAACGTTCCGATTGCTGTAACCAAGTCCCAAAAAAAATGCCGGGGACCAATAATTATCTTTTACAATGCCTGAAAAAGTGGCGAGTTCACGATTGATGCGCAGTTGTTCCAATTCGCCCGATAGTTGCAGGAATGCAAGCGGATTGTAAAGGGAAAGCAGGCTTCCGCCATAGGCGATGAACTTGTCGTCGTTGAACTTGGCGTAATTGAAGCTCATGCTGATTCCGGTCGCGAATTGTGAATTGAATTGGTAGATCGCACTTGGCGAAATGGCGCCATTGAATCCGCCATTGGTGAATCCCAGGCCCAAACCGCCCCCAAAACGAACATGCTCCCAAAATGCGTCCGTTCTTCCGGTATTTTGCGCCGATCCCCATGCCGTTGCCATAGAACAAAGAAGACCGCAGAAAAGGATCTTGAAGTGGTGATGAATGTAGGTCATTTGTATTGTACCTTCTTTGGTTTGAAATACTTGAAAAGTAAAATGTGCTGACTTAAATCTATATAAAATGTAGGTCGATCCAATTACAATTTTGAAGGGAATATCAAAATCCCATGGAGCATCACACAATTATACATTCCAAGATACGTCTAGAAATACGAAATATTGTATTTTTGATAAATTTTTATTGGTCAGTCAGAGCAACCCTTTTATGGATAAATATTCCTTTTTAAACGCAGCGCATACTTCATTCTTTGCGGAACTTTACGATAAGTACCTAACGAATCCCGATAGCATAGAGCCCAGTTGGCGTGCTTTTTTTCAGGGTTTCGATTTTGGATCGGAGAGCACCTTGGAAGAATTGGGCCTTCATGGTCAAAACGGCGCCATTTCCCAATCGGAAACGAAGCAACGGGAAATTCCCGAATCGCTGCAAAAAGAATTTCAGGTCATCCGTTTGATCGATGGTTATCGCAGCAGGGGCCACCTGTTCACCAAAACCAATCCTGTAAGGGAACGCAGGCAATATACGCCCACCTTGGATCTTGAAAATTTCGGCTTATCGGACAAGGATCTTGAAACCGTTTTCAAGGCCGGAGAGATCATTGGCATCGGTCCGAGCTCCTTAAAGGAAATCGTGGCACACTTACAGCGTATTTATTGCGACTCCATAGGGGTAGAGTACATGTACCTCCGTAACCCCGACAGGTTGCAGTGGATACAGGACTGGCTCAATGTCAACGACAACCATCCCAATTACGATGCCGCACGTAAAAAGCATATCCTCAAGAAACTGAACCAGGCGGTGTCTTTCGAATCCTTTTTGCACACCAAATATGTAGGCCAGAAAAGGTTTTCGCTGGAAGGCAACGAATCCTTGATTCCAGCTTTGGACGCCATTGTGGAACATGCGGTGGAAATGGGCGTAAAACAGTTCGTCATGGGAATGGCGCACAGGGGTAGGCTCAATGTGCTTACCAATATTTTCGGTAAATCGGCCAAGGACATTTTCAGCGAGTTTGATGGTAAGGATTATGAAGAAGAGATTTTTGATGGGGATGTAAAGTACCATTTAGGTTGGACATCGGAACGCACTTCCGAAAAAGGAAGTAGAATAAAAATGAACATTGCCCCCAACCCCTCACACCTAGAAACGGTCGGGGCCGTGGTCGAGGGCATTACCCGTGCCAAACAGGATGCACATTTTCCGGATGATTTCTCAAAAGTATTGCCCATAGTCGTACATGGCGATGCCGCGATCGCTGGCCAAGGTATCGTATATGAAGTGGTGCAGATGGCCTCTTTGGATGGTTATAAAACCAATGGCACTTTGCATATCGTGGTCAATAACCAAATCGGGTTTACCACCAACTATTTGGATGCGCGTTCCTCAACCTACTGTACCGATGTAGGCAAGGTAACCTTAAGTCCGGTATTGCACGTAAATGC
Organism: Flavobacteriaceae bacterium; assembly: GCA_049666645.1. Lineage (GTDB taxonomy): Bacteria > Bacteroidota > Bacteroidia > Flavobacteriales > Flavobacteriaceae > Pelagihabitans. The sequence goes on from JBATHI010000033.1 coordinate 3,799, forward strand.
CGATGATCCGGAAGCTGTGGTTCATGCTTCCCTCTTTGCGCTTGAATATCGGATGCGATTTAAGCGGGATGTTTTTATCGATCTATTGGGGTACCGTAAATATGGCCATAACGAGGGCGACGAACCCAGGTTCACCCAGCCCAAGTTGTACAAGGCCATCGCAAAACACAAGAACCCCAGGGACATTTATGCCGAAAAGCTGATCGCCGAAGGGATCATAGACAACAACTATGTTTCCAAACTGGAAGAAGAATATAAGAATTCCCTGGAGACCGAATTGGAAGACTCCCG
>JBATHI010000034.1:0-9573 GCA_049666645.1 Flavobacteriaceae bacterium
TGTGAGTACCGTGGGGAAATCGAGGTAAAGAACCGAGGGGCCCTAAAGATGTACTTTGTAAATCCATGATACGACCGTACAAATCAAGACCCATATCCTTATCGAAAGCGTCCTGCCCCAGAACGATCTTTTGACACCGATCAAAAGGGACCAAAAGCACTGTTTTGACGTTGCGGGCCTTTGGAACAGGACCCCGATGGGGACGAAATTTTTAACAATGGGAAAATGTAGGTTTAAATGCTTAATGCACGCATGACGATTTGGCCAATGATTTTTCCCTTCCCGCAATGTGTTACCTGAAAGGGTTATCGAGTCTCCAAGACCGACCGAAATGAACTCCCATCATCTTTAAAAAGGCTTAATTATGCTTCATTTTATCCCACATTCGAGAAATCGTTTTATCTTTATAAAGCGTTGTATTTTGAACTTAAGATTCCTTCAGGCATGAAATCCTATCCCAGCATATTCAATGACGTTATCGGTCCGGTCATGCGGGGGCCTTCGAGCTCCCATTGTGCGGCTTCCTTGCGGATCGGCCGAATATGCCGAGACCTCATGGATGGCGACATCAAAGAAGTATACATTGAATTCGACCCCAACGGCTCGTTGGCCACTACCCATAAAGGTCAGGGCTCCGATATGGGCCTCTTCGGCGGATTTCTCGGGTGGGAAGCCGATGAAGAACGCCTTCCCGATTATCTGTGCGCCATCGACGAGGCGGGCATTCAAATAAAGATCGATATCCATTCAATAGGGGCAAGCCACCCCAATACCTATAAAATCACTTTAAAAAACCAGAAGGAAACCAGAACGGTTACCGCGATTTCAACGGGGGGCGGCATGATTGAAATCATCGAAATAGACGGGGCAACGGTGTCCATGGCGGGCGATTTTTATCAAACCTTGGTCTATGGGTCTCCGACGGAAAAACTTGCCCATTTTATCGAACAATCCTTTCCCTGTGATGAAATTGCGCTTCGCCAGGGAACCGTATCGTTTATCGAGATCAAATCGAACCAATTCCTTCCCGATGCCTTGCTGACGGAACTTTTGAAAATGGAGGAAGTATTGTTCATTAAATCATTGCATCCCGTACTGCCCATAATGTCACGAAAAGACCTCTCGGTTCCCTTTATCACCTGCGACGAAATGCTCGCCTTCAATGAGGGGAAAAACCTTGAATTGTGGGAACTGGCAGTGGCCTATGAAAGCCAGCGCGGTCAAATTTCAAAGGAAGACGTCTTCGAAAAAATGCGCGACATCCTAAAAATCATGGAACATGCAATTGACCTTGGATTAAAAGGCACCAAATACGCCGACCGCATCTTGGGTCCGCAGTCGCTTGGATTTCAGAAGCGGATGAATGACAATACATTGGTGGAAGGCGATATTCTGAATAGGGTTATACTTTACACCTCCGCCATGATGGAGGTCAAAAGTTCGATGGGCGTGGTGGTCGCGGCCCCCACGGCGGGATCTTGCGGTGCATTGCCCGGTGCGATCATCGGAATCGGAAAATCGCTCGGTCTTTCCGGGGATGAAATGGTCAAAGCGCTGTTAGCGGCAGGAATCATAGGTGTCTTCATCGCGGCACATGCTACCTTTGCCGCTGAAGTGGGGGGCTGTATGGCCGAATGCGGATCGGGATCGGGCATGGCGGCAGCCGGTATCGTGGGTTTGAAAAATGGCTCTTTAAATCAGTCCCTCTCAGCAGCCTCTATGGCTTTGCAGTCGAGTTTGGGCATGATATGCGATATGATTGCCGATCGTGTCGAAGCGCCGTGCTTGAACAGGAATGTCATGGCGGCGACAAATGCCATTTCCTGTGCCAATATGGCCCTCTCCGATTATGACCACTTGATACCATTGGATGAAGTGATCGAGACCATGAAGCGGGTAGGGGATGCCCTCCCCAATACCCATCGATGCACCGGCTTGGGAGGCTTGGCCATTACGAAGACCGCGAAAAAAATCGAGGCCCAATTGGCAAAAGGTGAAACAGCCCAACAGAAGCCCTTTTTTAAGGTATGTTAGCCCGATGTTATCCCGGAAAACTCCCCAATTATCGCTTTTAATTACTTAACGGGATATTCGCTAAATTTCATAGAGATGATCACTGCAGTATGGATTTCATTGGCAGGTCTTTCCCTCTGGTTCTCCATTGTACTCATGAGGGACTTTCTGGCCCATAGAAAGACACTCGAAAACAGTAGTTGGCTCAAAACATCTATAATTGGCTTTGTGGTCAACTTTTTTGATGTATTGGGGATAGGGGCATTTGCGCCACAAACCGCCCTTCTGAAGTTCACGAAACAAACCACGGACAAACAGATACCCGGCACAATGAACGTGGCGAACACCTTGCCCGTATTGTTACAGGCATTGATTTTCATTACCATTATCGAAGTAGAACCCATCACCTTGATATCGATGTTCATCGCCGCGGCCTTGGGCGCGGTGCTTGGGGCAGGGGTAGTCGCTAAATTGTCGGAAAAAAAGATTCGTCTGGTCATGGGTATAGCCTTATTGGTCACCGCTTTTTTTATGTTGGCAACCAATATGGAATGGATTCAAGGTGGCGGGGAAGCAATCGGACTCGGTTCTGGAAAATTGGCTATTGCCGTGATTGCCAATTTTGTATTGGGCGCTTTGATGACCGCCGGCATTGGCCTATATGCGCCTTGTATGGCCTTGGTGTTTGCTCTTGGCATGTCGCCCAAAGTGGCCTTCCCGATCATGATGGGTTCCTGTGCATTTCTGATGCCACCGGCATCGGTGCGATTTATTCGGGAAGGAGCCTATAACAGAAAAGCCGCCTTGGCCATGGCGATTCCCGGTGTCGTGGCGGTAGCTATCGCCGCTTTTGTCGTGAAGTCGTTGGATTTGGTAATGCTGCGATGGGTGGTGATCGGGGTCATCCTCTATACTTCAGGGGTAATGTTGCATGCCGCCCTTAGCAAGAAATGAAAGGGATCAACCAGGACTGTTGACATGCTTGTCAAACATCCCAAACCTACAATACCGTTCGGATCAATCCAATTTTTGGTAAAGGGCCAAGAAGATCGGTGCCATTACTTTTTCTTAAAATCCGCCTCCATCAGTACCCAGAAATTGGGGTCCAGCGCCACCTTGTGGGGTTCAAAATCGACCGGTATATTGAAGGTATTGGATTGTTCTTCGACCTGTACCTTTCTGACCAAAGGGCTGCTGTCATTTGGTCCATAGATGCCAATTTCCAAAGGCATCTTGAACAAACTGCCATCTGCTTGTACTTGATCCAAAAGGATACTGATTTCCCTTTTATTGGTATTGTATTCCCAGGTTCCCTGCAATTTCAAAGTGCCTGGCCTATAGAGCCATTGCTGGAAAAATGTTTTCAGATCCATTCCGGAAACGGCTTCCATTTGCCTGCGAAAATCATCGGTTGTGGCATTTGAGTCTTTGTAGGTATCATAATAGGCCCGAATGCCTTTCCAGAAAGTTTCGTTACCGAGCACCCCGCGCAACATATGCAAGATCCAACTGCCTTTTTGATAGGTCTGTATGCTCGTCACCTGATCCATATCGCTCAGATTGTCGTGTACGATACGGTATTCCGGGTTTTTCAGGTAAAATTCGTCCACCGTTTTTTTACTGGAGACGAGGCCCTTGATAAAAGCATCATGTCCATAGGCGTGTTCAATGAAAAGCAGCGTGAAATAGGTCGCGAAACCCTCACTGAGCCATACGTCGTCCCAGTCGTACTCGGTGACCGAGTTGCCGAACCACTGATGGGCGATTTCGTGAATGACCACGTTGCGCCATCGTTCATTTCTGTCACCCACCACCGAATTTTCACTGTACAGGATCGCGGAAGCGGCTTCCATACCACCGCTTACACTGTTCGATTGTATGTTGGCCAGCTTTTCATAGGAATAGGGACCGATATAATCGCTGTAAAACTCCAACACCTTCTTGGTGGGCTGCGCAAAATCATGAAACCCGGCGTCCCTGTCTTGGGGATACACCCATGTTTCAATTGATTTGCCATCAAATTCATCCACATAATGAACCGCAAAAGGGGCGACGCCCAAAACATACAGCCAGGTGGCAATGGGAACCGACTCTTTCCAATGGGTAAGGCGACGGCCCTCCGGAAGGTCCGATTCTTCCATTCTCGACCCATTCGATACCACTTGGTAATGGGAGGGCGCGGTAACGATAAACTCACATGTGGCTTTGTCATAGGGGTGGTCAATGGTGGCCAGCCAATGCCTGCCCTTATCGGGCCAGTTATCGCTGAAAAAGGTCCGGTCTCCATATTTGTTGTTGGCTATCTTGAGTCCTGAGGCCGGCACGCCTTTATAGGTCACCGTATAGCTGCTTCGCTGATCTAAAACGGATGGGGAAGGCAGGGTTATCAACAAGACATCGTTTTCATGGGTAAATGACAAGGATTTGCCTTCGGAAATCACTTGATCCACGAACATGCCCTTGTTCCCAAGGGTAGCTGTAGCATTGACCAGATCGAGCCTAAGTGTTTCCACTCCCGCGGCGCGATATTGAATATCGATGGTTTCCTCACATGTAATCGCATCGGTGGTATCCGATAACGCGATCCGAAAGGTATAGTTGATCGCATCGATATTGGGATTTTTGGGATAGCGGTCGGTTGCCGGAAACTCCGCCAACAGCCATAAGGGAAGCACAAAGAATATCGCAAAAACCCAAAATTTAATGTGCAGCGTTCTCGTCATATGTCTGATAAAAAGTTCTTAATTTTTAAAAGGTAGTTCGGTGGGCGGATGAAATTCGATCACTCCTTTTTCTTTGATGGTCTTTTCCACTTCCTCGATGGTCGATGGTACAAATGCACTCATATTTTCCACGCCATCGGGGGTCACAAGGGCCACATCTTCTATTCTGATGTACAGCCTTTCTTCGGGGATCCATATCATGGGATCGATGGTAAAAACCATCCCCGCCCTTAAGGGAACACCATGCACGCTTCCGACATCATGGACCGCCATGCCTACGGGATGCTGAAAATGGCCCCTGAATTTAATCCCTTCCTGTACCGCTTTTAAATGTGCCGGATTGGCAAATGTTTTCCCTTCCAGGTAATTTTTCATTTCCTCGGCGGCCCTATCGAGCACTTCGGCAGCCGTCACGCCCGGTTTGATGTATCTAAAAAGGGCATCACGATACGCTACTATGAACAAGTACAATTGCGTTTGGGCACTATCGAACTTGCCGTTGACCGGCCATATCCGTGTGACATCACTGGTGTAGTAGCGATAATCGGGCGCATAGTCCATCAGCACCAGGTCGCCCGAGTTCAGCACATCGGTTTTATGGAAATAATGTCCCATATAGGCATTGGTGCCCCCGCCGATGATCGACGCGTACCCATCACCACGGGCACCATTGAGGTGAAAGACATATTTTGCTGCCGCATCCAATTGATATTCATAGAGGCCGGGACGGGTCGATCTCATGGCCTCCATGATGCCCAAGCCCGCAATTTGTGTGGCCTTCCTTATCAATGCGATCTCTTCAGGGCTTTTTATGAGGCGCATGGCATCCAAGATGGGGGAAAGATCGTGGATTTCGAATTGGGGAAACTGTTCATTTATTTTCTGAACGAACAAGGCCTCTCTTGTGGCTTGTCCATCCCAAGGGTCTGCGGCCGTACGTGCCTGTCCGTATAACAGTTCATCCCGACTGTCGTTCCCTGTTTCGGCCGGACTCAAAGGGGTATACAATAGGGGAGCGGGAGGTCTGATCAGCCCCGTTCGCAGCAGATCGGTCGACAGGAATTCGATTCCCTTTACCCGATCTACCCCGGTGAGCGATTTCACGAGGACATCGTCTTCTGCCGAAAGCACCTTGCCTTGCCCTTGTTCCCGTTCCGTATCCCTATGCGGAAGGTATAGGGTGGTCTGCTTGTTTTTTCCATTCAGCAGCAAATAGGCATGATCGGTCTCGAGCCCGGTCAGGTAGTAGAATGAATTCGATTGTCGGAAAACACTGAATCCCGCACGCCCACTTGAACCCTGAACCAAGGCAATGGCGCTGGTGCCGATGGCTTCCATGATGCCGGTTCTTCTTTCAGATAGGTTTCCTACGGAGAAATCGGTCTGGTAGTGATGTTTGTCTTGGGCAATTGCGGGACGAAGGGAACACCATACCAAGGTGATCAATATGAGGTGGATGGTATTTTTCATAGGGTCGGTTCAGTTGTTTCAGAGGATATTGTTGTGTACATCTCAAGAAGATCGATCAGAGCGAATATACTGAAAAAATAATCCGGACCATATGGTTCAATATCACCGAACAGTCGCCCTAGTGAATTGGAAAAAGGTTTTGTGTAACATTTTTCAAAAATGATTGTCTAACCATTGGTATGCTTTTGATTGGAGCCATGCCTTAAAGAAAACCCAGATGAGACATTTATATTTGATCGTGGCGCTCTTGTTGCTTTGGCAACTACCTGCGCAGCAAAAGATCGGCAGTGCGCAATGGCAGGAAGACCTGCGCTTCCTGCAGCATACGGTACATAAAGACTATGCCTTTCTTTTTAAAAAGACCACGGCAACCGCATTTGACGCAGCGGTCGATGCTTTTTATGAGGCCATTCCCGAAATGCAGGATCATGAAGTTCTCGTGGGATTTGTCAAGATCATCGCGATGTTCCAGTACGGCCATACCAAGATAAGTTTTTCGGAAGGCCCGGTTCCCTACCATCAACTGCCGATCCTTACCTACCAATATAAAGAAGGGACCTTTATTCATGCGGCACACAAAGATTACTCGTCCTTGGTAGGGGCCAAGATCCTTGAGGTGGAGGGCATGCCCATTGACCAGGTTTTGAAGGCCATTTATCCGGTCGTTCCTGCCGAGAACGAGCAATTCTTCAAGGCCTATGGCGGTGCGTATATGTCGATGCCCGAAGTGCTACATGCCCAGGGCATCACCAAGAACTTAAAAGAGAACGTTAGTTTTACCCTGGAAAAGAACGGAACTGTTTTTAATACCACGGTCATTGCCAAGGTACCCCGGCATGATCACCTTCAATACGGGGAGCTTAAACCGGATACCGATTGGGTAGGGGCAAGGGACAGCTCAAAGAGCCCGCTGTACCTTAAGAACCTGGATAAGATCTATTATTTCGAATACCTGCCCACCGAAAAGGCCGTTTATGTTCGGCACAGCCAAATTCAGGACGATCCCAGTGAGAACATCCCCGCATTTTATAAGCGACTTTTCGAATTTATCGACAAGAACGAGGTTGAAAAATTGGTCCTCGACCTGCGCCTGAACGGCGGCGGCAATAATTACAAGAACAAGCCCATTGTTACCGGGATCATCGAGCATCAAAAAATCAACCAACCCGGAAAATTCTTTGTGATCATCGGCAGGCGTACGTTTTCTGCCTGCCAGAATTTGGTGAACGAACTTCACAATTATACCAATGTGATCTTTGTGGGGGAGCCCACTGCGGAAAACATCAATTTCTACGGCGATAACCGTCGTGTGGAACTTCCCAACTCAAAACTGCCCGTTTACTTGTCCTTCGCATGGTGGCAAGATAAGCCACAATGGGAAAATGCCGATTATACCACTCCACAATTGGCGGTGGAAACGACCTTTGAGGCGTATCGTGACAATATGGACCCCGTGCTCGATGCGGCCCTGAATTTTTCCGCCGATGATTTTATCACAGATCCCATGGCGTACTTCACCCAGCTCTTCATGGAGGGAAAGTACGAGCTGGTCGTTACGGAAGCCCAGCGGTTGATTGAAGATCCCGCATATCGGTTTTTTAATTTTGAAGCTGAATTCAACAAAGCCGGCTATAATTTACTGGGCAACGACAATGAGGGGGCCCTTTTTGTATTCGAAATGAACACCAAACTTTTTCCCGAGTCCGCCAATGTATGGGACAGCTTGGCCGAATGCCATTGGAAGACGGGCAACCCTGAAAAGGCAAAGGCATTTTACAATAAGGCCATCCTGCTTGATCCCGATGGCCCAACGGGCGCCAACGCCAAAGCCATGTTGAAGGAGATGGAGCGGGGTCACTAGGCCTTCCCGAAATCTTACAAAAGGGATTTACTGGGCTGAATGTCGCCATTTTTGAATATCCCCCTTGCCGGGCCCTTCCTTTTTTGCTAGTTTTAGATTTCTAAAACCAACCCGATGAAAATACTGCTCAGCTCTTTTTTAGGTCTTTTCCTGACCACTGGCATTTGGTCACAGGATCGGCTCACAGGGGAAACCTTTACCACCCGTTCTGAGGTGATTGCCATGAACGGTATGGCGGCCACGAGCCAGCCCTTGGCGACACAGGTGGCCCTCGATATACTTAAAAAAGGCGGAACCGCAATGGATGCCGCCATTGCGGCAAATGCGGTGTTGGGCTTGGTAGAACCGGCCAGTTGTGGAATTGGGGGCGACATCTTCGCTATAGTCTGGGATGCAAAGGAAGAAAGACTTTACGGATTTAATGGGAGTGGTCGTGCTCCAAAAGCGTTGAACATTGACTACTTTTTGGAAAAAGATATGCAATATGTGCCCTTTTACGGGCCACTGCCCGTAACTGTGCCCGGTTGTGTCGACGGTTGGTACGCCCTCCATAAAAAGTTTGGTAAATTACCTATGCCGGCCCTTCTGCAACCGGCCATTCAATATGGGAGGGAGGGTTTCCCGGTATCGGAAGTCATCGCCTATGAGATGGCCTCCAGCTATGAAGGATTAAAAGACCAACCGGGCTTCTCGGAAACCTATCTCCCAAAAGGCCGACCTCCCGTGAAAGGGGAAGTGTTCAAAAATCAAGACCTCGCAACCACCTATGAAAAGATCGCAAAAGGGGGCCGTGACGTCTATTACAAAGGGGATATTGCCAAAACCATGGATGCCTACATGAAAAAACATGGGGGGTTTTTGTCTTATGAAGATCTTGCCACGCATACGTCCAATTGGATCGAGCCCGTATCGATCAACTACCGTGGCTATGACGTTTGGGAATTACCGCCCAACGGACAAGGCACAGCAGCCCTGCAGATACTCAATATCCTGGAAGGTTACGATATTGCCGCCATGGGTTTTGGAAGTACCGACCATCTCCATGTATTGACGGAAGCCAAAAAATTGGCCTATGAAGATAGGGCCAAGTTCTATGCAGATCCGGCTTTCAACAAAATTCCGTTGACACAACTCTTGTCCAAGGAATATGCCAAAGCGCGACGCAAGCTGATCGATATGGATCGCTCTGCCAGGACCTATCCGGCGGGGGATTTCGAAATAGAGTCTGGGAACACCACTTATTTGACCGTGGCGGATAAAGAGGGGAATATGGTTTCCCTCATACAGAGCATCTATTCCGAATTTGCTTCCGGGATGGTTCCCGATGGCTTGGGCTTTGTTTTACAAAATCGGGGGCAAATGTTCAATGTGCAGGACAAAACACATGCCAATGCACTTGAACCCGGTAAACGGCCGTTCCATACGATTATCCCGGCCTTCATCACCAAAGATGGCAAACCATGGCTCAGTTTCGGGCTTATGGGCGGAGCGGTGCAACCCCAGGGC
>JBATHI010000035.1:0-2487 GCA_049666645.1 Flavobacteriaceae bacterium
TGCGGCTTGAAGGCTAAAATGCCATCCAATTGAAAACTGCTGATTTCCAATACATAAAAATCAAAATCGTTTTCCGCCACCATCTTTGCGAAACTGTCCCCGATATTTCCCGCCATGCCCACCTTGAGTCCCCCTTGTTTCAATAGGTGATAGACCAACATGGTCGTCGTGGTCTTGCCATTGCTGCCTGTTATCCCAACAATTGTGGCCTTGGTGTATTTGGCGGCAAACTCGATTTCCGATACCACGGGTACACCTAGGGAGCGTAAACGAACCACGAGCGCGACAGTGTCTGGAATACCCGGACTTTTCATTACCAAATCGGCGTTCAAAATTATTGCCTCGGTGTGTTTTTCCTCTTCCCAATCAATCCCAATATGTTTAAGAACGTCTTTGTATCTATCTTGGATCTTACCCTTATCGGACAAGAACACTTCATACCCTTTTTGCTTCCCAAGTATGGCCGTGCCTATGCCACTTTCCCCTCCGCCTAAGAGTACCAAACGAGCCATTTAACGCACCTTTAGTGTGACAATCGACAAGATTGCCAAGATGATTCCAATGATCCAAAACCGTGTAACTATCTTGCTTTCGTGGTAACCTTTCTTCTGATAATGATGGTGTATCGGGGCCATCAAAAAAATACGCTTGCCTTCCCCGAATCTTTTCCTCGAATATTTGAAATAACCTACCTGTATCATCACCGAAAGCGACTCCGCGAAAAAGATGCCGCACATGACGGGAATCAACAGTTCTTTTCTGACGATGATGGCGATTACAGCAATGACCCCGCCTATGGTCAAACTCCCCGTATCTCCCATAAACACTTGGGCCGGGAAGGCATTATACCATAAAAACCCTACCAGGGCCCCTAGAAAGGCCGCAATAAAAACAATGAGTTCCGCAGCCCGGGGGATGAACATGATGTCTAAATAATCGGAGAAAAAATAATTGCCCGAAACCAGGGTGAAAATACCGAGGGTAAAAACGATGATTGCCGAGGTCCCTGCCGCCAGGCCATCGATACCATCGGTAAGGTTGGCGCCATTGGAAACGGCGGTCACGATCAAAATGACAATGGGAATGAAAATGAGCCAAGCATATTTTATGGCACCTTCCCCCGCCCAGGAAACAATATCTCCGTAATCGAGTTCATTGTTCTTGAAGAACGGCACCGTGGTTCTTGTAGACTTTATAGGTTTGCCCTCCACCTCCTGAACCGTGAATTGATCGGTGATCATGGTTTGGTTTCTTTCCCTCATGGTCACCTCCGGATGAAAATACAGGGTGGCCCCAACCATAAGCCCGAGAACAACCTGACCGGTCACTTTAAATCGCGCTTTTAATCCCTTTTTGTTTTTCTTGAAAATTTTGATGTAATCATCCGCAAAGCCAATAAGGCCCATCCAAATCGTAGTGATGATCAATAAGATCACGTAGATGTTGTCGAGTCTTGCAAATAGGATCACGGGAATCAGGGTGGAGATGATGATGATCAATCCGCCCATGGTGGGGGTGCCCGCTTTCTGTTGTTGCCCCTCCAGACCAAGGTCTCGGATGGTTTCGCCAATTTGCTTTCTTTTAAGGAACAGGATGATCCTTTTACCATATGCCGTTGCAATTATCAATGAAAACAATACAGACATCGCGGCCCTAAAGGTGGTAAACCCAAAAAGGCTGGCCCCGGGGACCTGATATTGTTTTTCCAGATAATCGAATAAATAATAGAGCATGGTTTTACATTCTTGTTTTTGGCTGTGTATTGCTTACCTTATGTCGTTCATTGATCAACGGTTTCATTTGTTCAGTTCGGTCAACAATTCCTTGACGATCTTGAAATCATCAAAGTCTACCCTGTTGCCATTGGTTTCTTGATAGGTTTCGTGCCCTTTGCCCGCGACAAGAATAATATCATTGGCCTCTGCCAATTGGCACGCGGTTTTTATCGCTTGTTTTCGGTTCTCTATCAGTAAAATTTTCTTGGTATTCTGGGGCTCCACGCCCGCCTCCATTTCTTCGATGATGGCATTCGGCGGCTCTGTCCTGGGATTATCGGAGGTGAATATGGCCTTATTGCTCATTTCAGAAGCGATATGACCCATAACCGGACGCTTAGACCTGTCTCTATCGCCACCACACCCCACAACGGTGATGACGTTTTCATTTCCAGTTCTCAATGTGTTGATCGTCTCAAGCACATTTTTTAGTGCATCCGGTGTATGGGCATAATCGACAATAGCCGTAATTTTTTCTTTTGATATATAGTATTGGAATCTTCCATCCACGTTTTCCAGTTCGCTGAGCAATCTTAAGGTTTCGAATTTTTCCAAACCCAGCAGCGAAGCAGTGGCATAGATGGCAAGCATGTTGTAAGCGTTGAAATGTCCTATCAGTTTCGACCAGACCTCGTTGTCGTTTATTTTCAACAATTGGCCGTCGAATTGGTTTTCCAAAATTTGGCAACGGTAATCGGCATAGCTCCTAAGG
>JBATHI010000036.1:0-2811 GCA_049666645.1 Flavobacteriaceae bacterium
GAACATACACTTACCACATACAACAACAAAATGTGGATCATTGGAGGATCCAATGGTTCTGGCAAATTAGGGGATGTGTATGCTTCTTCAGATGGCGCAACGTGGAGCAGAACGACAGAGATGGCTGAATTCGGCAAGCGGAATTTTCACCAGACGGTCGTTTTCCAGGATAAATTATGGGTGATCGGGGGCATTGACGCCATTGGCGATTTCAAAAACGATGTTTGGAACAGTACCGATGGCATTTCTTGGAACGAGGTAACTGCCCATGCAGAATTTTCGCCTCGGGGCTTTCATAAGGCCTTGGTCTTTAATGACAAGATCTGGGTAATCGGTAGCGGTACCGAAAATGATATCTGGTATTCGGAAGATGGCGAGGAATGGTACGATGCCACGCCCAAAGATTCGTTTCCTGTCAAAAATGGATTCACAACTCTTTTTTACCTCAATAAAATTTGGATTCTTGGTGGTAGTGCAAGTAATGAGGTTTGGATCATTGATTATAATCAGTTTGAAAATTAGAACCGTTATGAAATATTCAGATGTACCAAGGGTACTGCCCATTCTAATGATACTGCTAACAAATTGCAGTAAAGAAGAAAATACACCCTCAGCACTTCAAAATAGTGCTCCACAAACTTTCAACCTGCTTTTACCACAAGCTGATGACGATAATGCCGCCAGAATGCCCACTTTTAGCTGGGACGAAGCCATAGACCCTGACGGTGATAAAGTTGCCTATGACCTGTATTTTGCGAAGCAAGGCGAACCCATATCTCAATGGGTTGAAAACCTGAACGCCACTTCCTTCACAAGTAAGGATACGTTGGACTTTGATCAGGAATATCAGTGGAAAGTAGTGGCCAAAGATGATAAAGGAGCTTCTACAAGTAGTTCTGTACAATCCTTTAAGGTACTATCACTTCCCATTGCGTTTTTACGACGGCATGCTATAGGTACGACCGATAAGTATTTTGAATACTCAGATGAGGGATATCTTATGGAGCTTGAAGATGGAAACCAGAAAAGTTGGGCCCTTCAATATAATACCACATCAGAAAAATTGGAACGAAGCTATAGGGGTATAGAAACGGATTTCCGTTATGACTATTCAAAAGAGGGCATGCAGGAAACAGTTAGTGAATTTTCCATTGGAAAATCGGAAGGTTGGATGCTTGAATATGAAAACCCATATGGATCATTGACAAAAATTTTTCATGAGATTCGAGTTAATGGCATAACAAACTTAGATGAAGTAGCCACTTTTATCTATGAGCCTAAGGTAAGTATCGTAGACACAATTGCCCCTAGGCTAGTTCAAATTCAAATTGGCAGCGTAACCGATAGTGGTACGATTTCCAAAAAAATCGATCTGGAATGGATTGGTGAAAACATCGACAAAGTTACTGTCGAATTAGACTCCCCTGACGGTTTCGTATTCAGTCTTCAATTGGAGTATGAATACGATAAAAATGTTAATCCATACTACACCATTATCAAGGAACAGTTTGGCTTTGATAGCTTTTATGTCAGTAATTTTGAAACAGGTTTGGAGACCATCAATTTTGGACCATGTTATTGGCAAAGCAAAAATAATATTACCAAAATTAATAAAACAGAACTAGACGGTAACGGGGTCAGGTATAGTACTGAACTAACGTATGATTACACCTACTCGGAAGATTATTATCCCACCTTGGCAAGCGTAGTCCTTTTTTCGGATATAACATCAATGGAATATGTGGAAGAGTGGTCTTATTGACAAAGTTGAAGCAATAGATTTTAAACAAATAATACGTTACTAAATTAGTTACATAATGTATGCTGACAATATAAAAAAGTACATGTTCGTACTAGTATGGCTCTGTATGCCTTATTTCACAAAGTCTCAAGAGCCTATGGCAATGGGCAGTGAATACATCACCGAATGGAATAAAAAAGTATTTGAAATCGCCATAGAAGAAGACGGACTTTTAACACTAAAAGGGGTACGTACAGCTGCTATGCTTCATAGTGCCATGCATGATGCGCTTAATGCCATTATTCCTAAATACTTTCGGTACAGCTTGGATTTAGAAGTTACGAATGCAGATCCTTGGGCGGCAGTGGCACAAGCCGGCTACGAAGTAGCCTTCGATCAATATCCAGATTACAAGAAGCAATGGTCTGACCTTCTAGCTAAGCAACTTGGTAGGGTACACGATAAAAAACCCAAGAAAAATGGGATTCGGCTTGGCAAGAAGGCCGCCGCCGAAATTCTAAATAAACGGGCCAATGATCACCATAATGGAGCGGCGGAATACACTTGGCATCCTATGGCACCCGGAGTGTACGCAGAATTCAATGAACACAGTGGGACTCCCCAAGGATTTATTTTTGGTGCCGGTTGGGCCAAGGCCAAGCCTTTTATGCTTAAAGGTCAGGATCAATTCAGATCTCCACCTCCACCGGACATCAATAGTGCCGAATATACCAAGGCCTTCAATGAAGTCAAGGAATATGGCAGTTATGAAAGTAAAGTGAGAACCAAAGATCAGGCGCATCTGGCAATGTGGTGGAAAGATTTTGTCGAAAACTCGCATAACCGGCTGGCAAGACAACTTGTTGTAGAGGAAAATTTAGACCTGTGGGAAACGGCACGTGTCTTTGCATTGTTGAACATGACCATCTACGATGCCTATATCAATGTTTTTGACAATAAGTTTTATTACAACCACTGGCGACCCTATACGGCGATCCGTTGGGCGGCGAATGATGAAAACCCAAATACGGAACCAGACCCTGAATGGAATAATTTGCACAAACATACCT
>JBATHI010000037.1:0-10381 GCA_049666645.1 Flavobacteriaceae bacterium
GCCTACCCCCTTCTCTTGCAGTACCTGTTGCAGGAAAATATAATTGTTGTCCTTTTTCATGATAACATACAACACCAAAAACCATAGCGATAGGCATCCGGCCAAAACCCCATAATTCGTTTCCGAAAATTGGAGTAAAACCCAATATATCAATCCGGTAATCGCAATGATAATAAGATTGGTTTGTGTAAACGTTCTTAACGAAGGGATTTCCCTTTTACCGTACAACGAATACATCCCAAATAAAATGATATGCACCGCTACACTTGTCCAAGCCGCAGCTATAATGCCGTATAACGGAATCAAAACCAAGTTCAGGACCAAACTTACGAATAGGGAAGTGCCAACGGCCAACACCCTATAAACTTGATGGTTCGAAACGGTAAGGATATTGCCCAATAATGAGGAAACGGTTCTCAGGATCAGAACCAATGAAAATGGCAGGATAAGCGGGAGCGCTTCTTGGTATGCAGGAGGATACAAAAAGCCCATGAGCTCTGATTTGAAAGAGGTAAAAGCGAGAAAAATGGAACACCCCACCAATAATAAGTAAAGATAGAGTTTGGAAACCAATATTGACAAATCTTCCCTTTGATGGAATTTAAACGACAAATAGGGCAATAACACGTTGGTCACGATATCTGAAAAAAGCATGAGAATAAGCACAATTCTAAATACCGATTGGTATAATGCCACTTCCTTTGCCCCTAGATATATGGAAATTATTTGAGTATCGATCATGAAATAGAAGATTCCCAAGATACTGAACACCCCATATGACCAGCTGTTTTTAATGAGTTTTACGACCATGGCCGTCTTAAAATCAAATTGGCCAAAAGTGCTACGACTTAAAAACAATGCGTAAAGAAGTTGTACCGATTTAGCCAAAAGTAAATAGCCCACCAATTGTTTCAATGATACATTCCATTGCCAGTAGGCATATACCACAAAGCTGATACCTATCGCATAGACAATATTGGTCGCTGTATAGGCTCCGAATTTGTTATTTACCCTTAAAATAGCCTGAAGATAAATGATAAAGGAAGCCAATACCGCAAATAAAACATAGAGTGAACCTATGATCAACCACTCCCCTTGATAAAACAAAATCAGGTAAACAAAAAAAACACCGCTGCTAGCGGCCGAAAGGATTATTTTGGCAAGGATACTGTTCGTCAGATAAGTTCCCTTTCCTTGTTGGAGTTTTGGATAGTCTTTGACCACCATGAGTGAAAAACCGAAATCAGCCACAATCACCACCAAGGCATTCAAGGAAAAACCAAAGCTAAGGATGCCGAAATCATTCACCGACATCAATTTGGCAAGGACAATAAAAACCACACTGCCCGTATACAATTGCAAAACAGAAGTAAAGGTAGACCAGAAAATATTTTTGGAAATGGTCGCCATGGCACGTTTTGCTTATCAATCGATTTGTACAGTCCCTATTAAACCGGAAACATAATTTTTTTGGATATTCAATTCGTTCATCCATGCTCTAACCTCCATGGTTTTCCAAGTTCCGCTACCTTCAGCCTTTCCTGCCAATTGATTGTTCCACAACCACTTTGGAGTGGGCCACAGGGCATATTTTGCATTTACGGCAGCATAGAATTCTTTGCTGACCCCTCTTTGGCCATGGTGGGCCATCTGCACATAATCTGACTTTAATTTATCGATTGCCTTTGAATTGAGCAGCGCATTACCCCCCAAATCCCCTAGATCGCCCAAAAATAAAATCGATTTTGATTTACTGCTTATTTTGAATACCATGGAGGAATTATTGATGGCGTTCACCTCAATATCCGGGTTACCCGTTCCTAAAACTTCCAAATTTATGCCATCCCCCAACATAAATCGATCTCCTTGGACCACGTCAATTTTTGGAACATTCGAGGTTTCCAGCACATCGACATAGCGTTTATAGGTATCGTAGCTGACCTTTTCATTTTCAAAAACCCATGCGTCTTCCAGTGCCACATGCAGAATACGATCGATGCCTATGGCCTTATCGTTAAGGATCTCCAGGAGCGCGTTCATATGATCGGTGTGGGGATGGGTTATGATCCAGGTATGCACCCGTCCGCCCAATTGCTTTACATACGATTTCAATATAGGTGCCGACACGATACCTCCGCCATCTATGACGATAATATTGCCTTCGTCGGTCCTAATCAGATAACCCATCTGAACTTCTTCAAAAAAGGCCCCCAATTGCCAAAGTGAGAAATCCTGTTGTCGATCGTGATGGATCTGAATGCTTAAAGGTTCGTGATCTTCCGTTTTTGAACAGTATATCAAGGTAAATGCCACAAATAGCGTTAGGGCACCATTGATTATGGAGCGAAAATTTCTTAACCGTATTTGCCGTGACATTACTATAGCTGTTTTTCCGCTTCCGATACCAATACATTATGGCGGCACATTTTAACGCTGCGCAAACCGCCCAGAATACAAATATGCCTTGATTTCCTTCAGTTTGGCCAACATAAGAAAAACCAATGATTTCTTTAACTGTAATGGCGCTTGGCCGCCAACCCGGTTAATTTTTGCTCGAATGGTTTCATCAAGGTTTCTATATTGTTTTAAGGTGTTGGCACTTAGTGGATTTAATCCACAGAATTTAAGTGTTTTATTTATAAAATTCCCAAAATCGTTGGCATAATCCCCATAAATTTCCTTATTTCTTCGGTGCATGCCAAGATATCTAACCATAAGAAAAGGGAGGTCGAACTTTTCTTCGATGTGCCATTCTTGATCAAAAAGGTGCAATTTTCCGTTGTGGTCTTCGATCATATTGAAAGGCAGTGCATCAAAATAGTCGGGTTTCACCCATTTTGTATTGGAAGCCTTGTCGACCATTGCGAACGATTTTAAATAATCGACCCATTTCGCCATTAATCTTTCGTATTCTTTGTATTGATGTCTCAACAGGGCCCCGGTGATCAAGTGGTGTAGATTTCTTCCCGGAATGTAGGTTGTTTCCCCATCCAAATCATGTGATATGCCAGCCGTGGCCTGCTTTCCTTCAACGCTACCAAGATGATTTTTACGTACCGCAATACCTTTGGTTGTGGCAGAATAAAAGGTCGTTGCCGTATTGTGCGGTTCGACCCGATTGCAAGTATAGTATTGCGACAAAAGTGAGTCGTCTACCAATTCTTGAGTTTGATTTTTGGTAGCGACTATCAAAAAAGAATTGGATAAGTCCTTGATCAATCCATTTTCTGCAATTGATTCCCATACCAAGTATTCATTCAGCAAATTTGCCTTAGGGCGCGGATTATAATGTCTGTCTTTGGTGAACCGGATCAGATCGGCCACATTGAATTCCTTTCTGGCAAGCCCTTGGTCCGTTATAACCACCTTGGGCAGCTTATAATCAGGAAAGGGAAAAAGAAACTTCGTGGTTCCAAAGCCACTTTTTCCCAACATATCTTTTATTTCATCATATCCAAAAGTGGTAATATCCTTTTCGCCATATCTACCCTCCAAACCAAAATAGGCTGTGGCAAAATGATCCTCGTTAAATCCTGCAAAATATTTTAGCCCGAGCTTGTTCTCGATTGCTATTACCAAAGCACCATTCGGCTTCAGCAAATTTGCATAGCTATTCAAGGCGGCTGAAAAAGGGTTGTCTCGATTGGAATACTTAGCGGTATATTCAAAGACCCCTATCAAGGTGACGACGTCGAACTTCTCTTCAAATTCGATATCTTCAACATTGCTGCAAATGACGGTAACGTTGTCGAGGTCCCTGCAGCGTTCCGCGATACACCTGGCCCGTGACAAACTGCCTTCAACCGCCGTTATCTTGGCCCCGGTTTCCCCAAGGTATCTGGTGATCGCCCCACAACCGGCACCGATTTCCAATACATGATGGCCCTTTTTGATGTTTAAAGACCGGAGAATATTGGATCTGTATGTGGTAAAATGATATTCACTGCTCCAATCCCTTATACAATTAAACAATTCCATGGAATAAATAGAAGTATCCTTTGCATTTTTTAAAGAATCGAAAATATATTCTTCATTTTTTTCGCCATCGCTATAGTCAATAACTTTATCGGTATTGATAAATACCCGATTTTTCTCATCAAAACCCAACTCCTTTAATTTCATAAATTATTTATTATGACCCATTTTCTTAATGGCATCTACAAGACTCTCCCTCCAGTAAGGGATTTCGACATTTAGATTCTCCTTAATTTTGGATTTATCCATCACACTGTAAGCGGGACGTTTCGCAGGGGTAGGATAAGCTGCTGTTTTGATGGGCATTAAGACACAGTCTACCTCCCCCAAATCGAAAATAGCATGCGCAAAATCGTACCAGCTGGCCACGCCCTCATCACTGTAATGATAAATTCCATACTTATCGGTATTATTCTGGATGATGTTCAAAATCACTTTGGCCAAATCTCCAGCATAGGTGGGGGTTCCGATCTGGTCGCAGACCACGCTCAATTGCTCCCGTTCCCTGCCCAATCGCAACATGGTTTTCAAAAAATTATGCCCATGTTCTGAGTACAGCCAAGAAGTCCGAAGTATAAAATATTTTCTTAAGTTGGTAATGATCGCCTCTTCTCCCTGCAATTTCCCTTCGCCGTACACCCCCAATGGATTGGTCATATCGGATTCGTTGTAGGGGGTGGATTGGTTCCCGTCGAACACGAAATCGGTTGAAATATGAATCAACTTCACATTGTGTTTCAGGCAGGATTCCACCAAATGCCTGACCCCTTCACTGTTGATGGCATTGGCCAGTTGGGGCTCGGATTCTGCCTTGTCCACAGCTGTATAGGCGGCACAATTGACACAAAAGTCGATGGTTTCCATTTCAAAAAAGGCAGTGACTTCTTCTCTTTTTGTGATATCCAATTCATCATAATCCACAAAAATAAAGGTGAAATCGACAAGCTCTTGCGCCAGATCTTTGATACAGGTCGCCAATTGCCCTTTTCCTCCCGTAACCAATACGTACTTCATAGGGTGGTTTTGTCAAAGGTGGGTAAAATGGCGTCTTTTTCCGAAATAATCAATTCTTCTTGGGGCAGTATCCAATCGATGTTCAAAGTAATATCGTTATAAATGATGCCCCTTTCAGACGCTTTATTGTAGTAATTGTCACATTTATAAAAAAATTCGACGGTATCGGAAAGTGCAACAAAGCCATGCGCGAAACCTCTTGGAATAAAAAGCTGCTTCCTGTTTTCATGGCTGAGTTCCAAGGCAACATGTTGGCCATAGGTAGGCGAATCGGTTCTCAAGTCTACGGCCACATCCAAAACACAGCCATGGAGCACCCTTACCAGCTTGGCCTGGGCATGTTCCCCGATTTGACGGTGCAGGGCACGGACAACTCCTTTGGTGGAAAAAGATTGGTTGTCCTGGACAAAATGAACTTTCCTGCCAATGGAGGCATTGAACAGTTCTTCGTTATAAGATTCCATAAAATAGCCGCGATCGTCATCAAAGACTTTTGGCTCCAAAATAAAACAGCCTTTCAACTTGGTCTCGGTAACCTTCATAGATGTTTGTTTAGGATTCCCAAAAGGTTTTTTCCATAACCGCTTTTCATCAAGGGTTCCGCCAACTTTTTAAATTGTTCCTTATCGATATAGCCCATTTCGTATGCGGCGGCCTCGATGGCACCGATCTTTAAACCTTGTCGTTCTTCGATTACCTCCACAAATTGGGAGGCCTGCATCAAAGATTGGAAAGTACCGGTATCGAGCCAAGCGGTGCCTCGATCTAAAATACTGACGCTAAGCTTTCCCTTTTTCAGGTACACTTTGTTCACATCGGTTATTTCAAGTTCCCCACGATGGGACGGGGGAATATTCTTGGCTATTTCCACTACTTCGTTGTCGTAAAAATAAATTCCCGGTACGGCATAGTTCGATTTGGGTTCCTTTGGTTTTTCCTCGATGCTCATTACTTTGCCCTCGTCATCGAATTCAACCACTCCGTAGCGTTCCGGATCATGTACCCGGTAGGCGTAAATGATCCCTCCATCGGGATCGTTGTTCGACTGGAGTAATTTTGCCAATCCGGAACCATAAAAGATATTATCGCCCAAAATCAGTGCTACCTTGTCCTTGCCTATAAAATCGGCGCCGATGATAAATGCTTCCGCAAGGCCATTGGGGGCATCCTGTACCGCATATGAAAATGAGCAGCCATATTTTTTTCCATCCCCCAACAAATCTTCGAAAAGTGGAAGGTCTTTTGGGGTGGAAATAATCAATATGTCCCTAATTCCGGCATACATCAAGGTCGACAACGGATAATAAATCATCGGTTTGTCGTAAATCGGCATGAGTTGTTTGCTGACCGATAATGTCAGCGGATGCAATCGGGTTCCGGAACCCCCTGCCAAAATAATTCCCTTCATAATGTATCGTTTATTGGGAAGTACTCTTAGGAGTACATTTTTTCATAATATTTTTGATAGTCCCCCGAGGTTACATGATTCAACCAATCGGTATTTTTAAGGTACCAATCGATGGTCAAATCCAAGCCCTGTTCGAAGGTAACAGAAGGTTTCCAACCCAATTCCCTATTGATTTTACCGGCGTCTATCGCATATCTCAAATCATGTCCAGGCCGATCCTTTACGTAATTGATCAATTTTTCCGAAGAACCTTTTGGCCGATTCAATTTTTGATCCATCAGTTTGCACAGCAATTTCACCAGATCGATATTCTGCCACTCGTTAAAACCCCCAATATTATAGGTCTCGTGGTTTTTACCTTTGTGATAGACCAAATCGATGGCGACGGCATGGTCTTCCACAAATAACCAATCCCGGGTATACTTGCCATCTCCGTACACCGGCAATGGCTTGTTCCCGATAATATTGTTGATGAACAGGGGAATCAATTTTTCAGGAAAATGGTTGGGCCCATAATTATTGGAACAATTGGTGATCACGTAGGGCAGGCCATAGGTTTCGCCATAGGCCCGGACAAAGTGATCGGAACTGGCCTTGGAAGCCGAATAAGGCGAATTCGGGTCGTAGGGTGTGCTCTCCAAAAAGAGCCCTTCTGCTCCCAATGAGCCATATACCTCATCGGTACTGATATGGTAAAAACGTTTGTTCGAAGTATCTCCATGCCATAGATCTTTTGCCGCATTCAATAAATTCACCGTCCCGATGACATTGGTGCGTACGAAGGCCAAGGGATCGGTTATGGATCGGTCAACGTGCGATTCGGCGGCCAAGTGTATAACGCCATCAAAACCGTGTTTTTTGAAGAGGGCATTGATGAATTCCTCTTCTACAATATCGCCTTTTACAAAATGGTAGTTGGCCTCGTTTTCAATATCCCTTAAATTTTCCAAATTGCCGGCATAGGTCAGCGCGTCTAGGTTGAAAATCTGATACTTTGGGTAGGTTTTTACGAAGCGCCGGACTACATGGGAACCGATAAAGCCAGCTCCTCCTGTAATTAGAATATTCATAGAACAAACATTTAATAAATTTTATACCTTTTGGTATAGTTATTTTTAACCGATTTCCATGGATTTCCTGTTCAGGTAAGCCATTAGGGACCATAGAAAAAACGCCCCCAGCAAAATCAAGGGTACCATGGTCAAACTTTTGTTCAGAAATTGGGTTTTGACCACCTGTGTTTTTCCAAAATTAATGATGCTGATAGCGTCTTTCTCTTCCACCAGCTCAAGTTGTTTCTGCTCTATTTGCCGGAGAAGCCCATTCTTCAATCCCAAAAGGCCTGGCACATCCAAACCTTTTTCCTGGTCGAAAAGCAACATTCCCTGATTTGGTATGGCATCGGTCTTTTCGGAAAGCTTACGTGTATAACCGGCAACCAATTCATCGATTTGCCTAACGAGCTCGGTATTTTTGATGATTCGCTCTTCGGCATTGTCGGCATACACCTGTCTTAGTTCGCTGAAATAAGGATTGGCATTGATATACCCAATCAGTTTTCCGACATATTCCTCCCCTTTAATCGGATTCTTATGGGAAAAGGTAATCCGGTGCGTGAGTGGTGTTTTCTTAAGGATTTCAGATCGAATGACCTGCAAGACAAAATCGTTGTCCTTATAATTCTGTAAAATCTCCAGATAATCATTGTCTTCCTTGATCTTTTCCTTGTCCCGTTCCATATTTTCCATGGGTGCAATGCTCACCTCAAAGCCGCGCATGCCGTCCACGTCGATGCCCAAACCACTAAAAAAAAGGGTATCCTTGCTCAGGATGTTCGCCTGGATCTCCTCAATAACATCGTACAAATAGTCCTTGCTCTCAAAGTTTGGTTTTACGATGACCTCGGTCTTTAGTTTTTTGTCAACTATCAAATTGAGCAAGAACCCTATGATGACCCCTACCACGATCAAGACGCCCAATTTGAGGGCATTCTTTTTGAGATAACGAAAAATACGAAGGATACCCCTAAAAATACGGTTGAAACCCTTTCTAATTAACTGAAGAAGTTTCCCCAAATCTATTTCTCCTGAATTTGCTGGGTTGCTCGGCCGTAAGTCGTTTGCCATGTTTAAGTTTTAAAAATTTGGTCCAAAATTTTATCGGTGATCAAATAGGTGGGTTTTACCCCCGTGGTG
Organism: Flavobacteriaceae bacterium; assembly: GCA_049666645.1. GTDB lineage: Bacteria > Bacteroidota > Bacteroidia > Flavobacteriales > Flavobacteriaceae > Pelagihabitans. The sequence continues at coordinate 8,593 of JBATHI010000037.1, forward strand.
CCCAAGCCGCCAGATGCGAGGGTACTCCCCGACTCCAAAGGATTGTCGGAAGCATAATATGCATATCGTACTTTCACATCTTCCCTAATGCTTTTGCGAATTTTCGAAGCCGATTGGATCGCCTTTTGATAGTGCACCCCTTCCATTTCCAGCCCGATTACGTTCCATGTCGATTGATGGAAAAATTTTAAGATGTCCTTATTCTGCAAGGAGGTCCCCAATACGGTAACCATGGTGCCTTCAAACACCTTTAGGCCATTGCCTTCAAAATCGGATGCAGATAACTCGTTGCTAAACGGATAATTATCGGCCGTCCCCTCGAAAATATGGGCCGTAGGAATCATTAAATCCCCTTTGCCTCCCTCAAGAATGCCAGCCTTGCCCATAATCGAAATCGACTCAATATTCAGAAATATCTCTTTCTTTTTATGCCCGCCGAAAGGTTTCAACAATTCATCGATGGTTTCATAGGCCTGTTCCCCAAAGGCATAGTCCATCACAAAGATAACAGGTTTTTCTTCATGGGAAATCCCGTCGGGAAGATCATAACAGCAACTTGCCGCTCCCAGTAGGGCCATATCAAATATTTGTACGTCGATATTGGTGCCGGAAACATCATTTATCGTGATCATTCCATTTTTTTCGGCGAACTGGATGACCTTATTTCTCAATTTCAAGTTGGAAGGCATGCTCAATGCCTCATAAATTTCAAGGGAACCGTTGGTGGGAAACTCCTTTTTTAAGGCATTCCTGGCGAAAAGGGAATTCATGACGCTGTGCATATTAGCACTGATGATATGGATGGGCCTTTTTAACAACCCCTTCTCCGCCAAGGTTTCCCTGATGGTGTCTGCCCAACGTTCACCATGTATATGGTGCCCCAGTCGTTCCCGTAACAAGGCACTAAACGTTATTGCCCTTTTTTCACCGATAACCTCCTCTTCGATGGCCAATTTACCCAACCAATAAACAATTTGTAAAAATCGTTCCGGTTGGCGTTTTGTGGCGAATTTTTGATAGGTTGCCATCACTTCCTCAAAAGATCGCCCTAAAATGTATGCGGTATGAATCAGCGCCACTTCCTTTTCCGCCTGGGTCAATTTTGATTTTTTGACCGCCGATTCCAACTTCTTCCAATCCCTTATGGTTTTGTCGGTATCTTCAATAAGAACCCGCTTTGCAATTTTTTCCGATTCGATGAACAAAAAGGTCAAATGTGTTAAAATATCATAGATGTCCGATCGACCCCGGGTGATTTCAATGTTCATCTGTTCGTCATCGATCCGATAACAATTTCGACGTCTTTTGGGCGGTACGATGGCAACAAAATGGGATTTGCCATACCCTTCATCAGATGTAAGGTTGATGAAGCGACATTGTTCTATGCCTTCGGGCAAACGTTCCAGTACAGAGGTCAAGCCGTTCAATTCTGCCTTTTCCTCGGCAATACTACCATAAATTTCCGGACGCAAGAGAAGAAGTGCGTTTTTAAGGGTTTCCCCTGAGATTCCATTGGGTTTATAAAACCCCCTATTGAACAAATGCCGCATGGTGATGTACAGGCGTTCAATGGCATTGGTGGATTCTTGCGCACGGGTGGTGTCGGTTGTCTTGCCCATTGTAGAATTTCGAGCAAAATTACAACTAAATATTAAGATTTCCCCAGCCTTTCATGCCAGACCAACCGTGGTTTTCCATGACTGCCCCCAAGGAAATGGCTTTTGTGCCATGGCAATCTGTCTATCACATCCCACTTTGCAGACGCCCTGTTTTAAAAGCAGTTATATCC
>JBATHI010000038.1:0-1593 GCA_049666645.1 Flavobacteriaceae bacterium
CCGCAATACTCGATCATCACCAGGCTGCTCATGCTGTGTTTATGAACCACCCTTTTTATCGAGGGCAAAAACAAATAATCTTCCCCGCCCATTACGTATAGGGTAGGTATTTTGATATCCGCTGTGCGGAACAACCTTAACAAGGGATTGATTTCAGAGGTGAGCCGAAACCATTTTATAAATTCTTGCCGATACAACTTCTTGGCTTCCCTTACGAAAAGCAATCGTGATTCCCTGTGATTGCTGTTGGGAAGCATGATGAAAGCAAAAAAACGGTACAACCATAAATACGGAATAACCGATTTACAGAGGTTGCCCAAGCGCATCAAGAACTGTGACTTGAAATTCAACTTCATGATGGCCCCTCCCAAAATCATACTTTCCACACGTTCCGGATGGCGTTCCGCGAGGTTTCGGATCAAGATGGTACCCAGGGATATTCCGATAAAATGGGATTTGACGATCTGTTTATGATCGATGATTTCCACAATATCATCCGTGATGGCATTGAAGGTGTAATGCTCCTTAAAAGCATCCTTGAACGTGGATTTCGAATTGCCATGGCCTCGAAGATCCAGCAAGAGTATGTTAAAATGTTCCTTGAAGGCCTTCAACTGTTTGTGCCAAATGGTAGAGCTGCCCCCGGCGCCATGCACGAAGGTTACCCAAACGTCGGAATGTGCATGAATATAGGTGGTATGGCTTAGCATAAATCTTTTGGAAATCGACCTTCTTTCGACGACCCGGCAATGTATTAAACTTTTCAACGGTAAAAACGTTTTATCGATTATTTTAACAGTTCCATAGGGAATTTCTTATTCCCTATGATAAGGATATGTTAACCAATCATCAAATGAACCGTTTTTATGTTAATTATGACGATTCGTTAAATCCAAAAAATGGTCTGCAGCGTATATTTGAAGGAACAAGTTATTAAGACTATGGAAAATCAATATTGTAAAGTAGGAACGGTAACGCCGATTACCGCTGGTAGCCATGCAATCAGTATGTTGGAATACCAATATCAGAGTTTTTTGGAAAAGGCTTCCAATTTGGAAGTGACCGATAGCAGGTTGGTGGAATTTTTCGAGCAGAAGGCAGAAAAAATAAAAAGGATGTTGGAAAATCTAGTCCAGTAGCGCTTTATTGCAATTTTGCAAGTTCCCCCCTCATCTGTACTTGAATTTCCTGCGCTTTTTTGGCAGCGACCGCTGCAAAGTCCTTGTTTGCCGAGGCATATATTATGCCCCGGGAAGAATTGACCAATAACCCCACCTGTGGGTTCATCCCATACCTGCATACCTCCTTTAAACTCCCCCCTTGGGCACCGATACCGGGCACCAGTAGAAAACTGTTGGGTACCATTTCCCTGATTTCTGCCAGATGTTCCGCTTTCGTAGCCCCTACCACATACATCAGTCGTTCGGCATTTTCATAAGATTGTGAAACCTTCAGCACTTTTCTGTACAGGGGCATGCCATCGGTAACTTGGGTCTGGAAGTCGAAGGCCCCTTCGTTCGAAGTCAAAGCCAATAATATGGTATGTTTATCCTTGAATGCCAGAAAAGGTTCTACTGAATCTTTTCCCATGTA
>JBATHI010000039.1:0-8176 GCA_049666645.1 Flavobacteriaceae bacterium
GGCTTCGAGGACATCCTTTTCCTCAATCGCAGGGGCCGTCAATTGAGCAGGGCCATGGTATTTACGATCATCAAGCAACTGGCCGAAAAGATCGGGCTGCAAAAAAGTGTCGGGCCGCATACCTTCCGGCATTCGTTTGCCACCCATTTGCTCGAAAACGGGGCCGATCTAAGGGCCATCCAACAAATGTTGGGCCATGAGAGCATCACCACCACCGAGGTATACATGCACATCGACCGCAAGCACCTGGCGGAGGTGATGCACCGGTTCCATCCGAGGAAATAATCGAGGTTTGCCCTTTACAATACAAGGGCCTTCAAAAAAATCATAAAGAAGGGTACTTCCAAGGGTTCATTTGCGGGTGCAGCTAGCTTTTATAGTGGCTGTAATCCTTTTTGAAGGGCCGAATGATCAATCTGGCCTCGCGATCGAAACGAATATAGTTGTAGACCCAATTGATAAAGACCACGACGCGGTTCCTGAAGCCGATCAAAAAGAAAAGGTGCACGAACATCCAGACAAACCAGGCGAATACTCCCTGGAACCTGAATTTCGGAAGATCTACCACGGCCTTGTTCCGCCCCACGGTGGCCATACTGCCCTTGTCTTTATATTCGAAGGGTTTCATGGGCCGGTCGTCCAACAGCCTTGCAAAATTATCCCCCAACTGCTTTCCCTGTTGCATGGCGGGCTGTGCCATCATGGGTTGCCCGTGCGGACTTTCCCCAGTGACCATACAGGCCACATCGCCTATTGCAAAAATATCGGGGTGCCCCGGTATCTGGTTGAATTCATTGACCCTGATGCGTCCGCCGACCAACAGGTTTTCGGCGTCCAAACCATGAACCAAAGCCGCCTTCACGCCCGCCGCCCAAACCAGGGTCGCACTCTCGAACCGAAGATCGGTTTTGGTGGAGACCACCTTGCCGTCATAGCCGGTGACCCTCACGTTCTTCCAGACCTTGACCCCAAGTCCCCTTAAAAAGGCTTCGGCCTTCTCCGACGCTTGCGGGCTCATTTCCTTTAAGATCCGATCTCCCGATTGTATCAAATTGATCTGCATTCGGCCGGTATCCAGATCGGGATAATCTTTGTGCAGGATTCCCTTTTTGATTTCGGCCAATGCGCCCGCCAGCTCCACGCCGGTTGGCCCACCACCCACGATGACGAAGCACATCAGGGCATCGCGTTCGCGAAGGTCATCGGTGAGCAGGGCCCTTTCAAAATTTTCAATGATAAGGCTCCGCAGGTTGAGCGATTGGGGAATCGATTTCATGGCCATGCCTTGCTCCTCGATTTCGGTATTCCCAAAATAATTGGTGACCGAACCCGTGGCCAAAACGAGATAGTCATAGGCGAGTGGCCCGATGTCGGTCTCCACCATTTTTTCGGTCGGGTTGATTTTTTTGACCTGGGCCAGCCTGAAATAAAAATGTTCATAATCCTGTAACACCTTTCGAATGGGGTAGGCGATCGAATCGGGTTCCAACCCGCCTGTGGACACTTGATACAAAAGAGGTTGAAAGGTGTGGTAGTTGTGCTTATCGAGCATAACGACCTGTAACTCCATTTTTTTCAGGTTGCGGGCCAAGGAAATCCCCCCGAAACCGCCCCCTATGATCACCACGCGAGGATAGCTCGATTTGGGTATGTTCATGAATGCTGCTTATGTGCCAAAAATAAACAAAGCAAGCCAACGATGTTAGTGGAATTTTGGATTTGATTATATTTAGAACCTGGCTCAAAAAATGCCGGGCCATAAACGGTCCGGTGTACATGGATCGGCAACCCATGGTATTGCCGATCGCAGTTTTATCCATTAACTATAAACAATTCAATTTTATGAAGACCTCCCTTGTATTGAGCATTTGTACTTTACTTTTTATCCAAATGGGCAATGCCCAGAAAAAAGTGGACGACGTATTGAAAAAACTGGATGGACAAGCCGAAAGTTACGGTGACATTGCCCAGAGCATCTGGGATCTGGCCGAAATGGGCTATCAGGAAGAAAAAAGCTCGGCGCTATTGCAGCAAACCCTTTCCGATGCCGGGTTCAGCATCAAAACCGGGGTGGCCGGCATCCCGACCGCCTTTATAGCCGAATATGGCGCAGGGGCACCTATAATCGGCATCATGGGCGAATACGATGCGCTACCCGGGCTATCGCAACAAGCGGTGCCTGAAAAAATGTCGGCCGGTAAAGCGGCCGGGCACGGCTGCGGGCATCATTTGTTCGGTACCGCATCGACCGCAGCGGCGATTGCCGTAAAAGATTGGATGGTGGCCAATAATGTGAAAGGCACCATTCGATTTTATGGTACCCCTGCGGAAGAAGGGGGATCGGGAAAAGTGTATATGGTGCGGGCAGGATTGTTCGATGACGTGGATGTGGCCCTGCATTGGCATCCAAACGCCCAAAATGTGGCAAGTGTTGACGTGGCACTGGCGAACAAATCGGCCAAATTCAGGTTCTATGGGGTTTCGGCCCATGCTGCGGCATCCCCGGAAAGGGGTCGATCGGCATTGGATGGCGTGGAGGCGATGAACATGATGGTGAACATGATGCGGGAACATATTCCGCAGGAGGCGCGGATCCATTACGTGATCACCAATGGCGGCAAGGCGCCCAATGTGGTGCCCGATTATGCGGAAGTCTATTATTACGCCCGGCATAACACCAGGACTGTGGTGATGGAAATTTTCGACCGTATCGTCAAAGCGGCCGAAGGGGCCGCACTGGGTACGGGAACCACCATGGACTACGAAATGATCGGCGGAACCCATGAACTGCTCCCCAACCTCACCCTTCAAAAAATAATGTTCGACAACCTCACCAAAGTAGGTGGTATCGAATATACGCCCGAAGAAAAGGCCTTTGCCGATAAGATAGCGGTAAGTCTGGGCTTTGAAAAAGCCGATGTGGCCGCTGCCAAAAGGATTGAACCTTATAAAACGGAAGGCAAGGCCGATGGATCTACTGACGTGGGCGATGTTAGCTTTACCGTGCCTACCGTGGGCATGGGCGCCGCTACATGGGTTCCCGGAACCCCGGCCCATAGCTGGCAGGCGGTGGCCGCCGGTGGCACCTCCATTGGCAAAAAAGGGATGATGGTGGCCGCAAAAACACTGACCCTGACCGCGATCGAACTTTTCCAGAACAAGGAATTGGTCAGCAAGGCCAAGGCGGAATTCCTGGAACGCCGGGGGGCCGATTTTAAATATGTGCCGCTGTTGGGCGACCGGGCACCTGCATTGGATTATAGAATGTAAAAATACTCCTGGAAATCCGAAATCGGGGTGCCGATCAAACCGATCGGTTATCCCCGATTTTGTATATTTCAAACACACGATGTAACGAATCCGCATATTTGCATACTAATCGATTATCAACCCACCATTTCTAAGTGACTAAAGAACTGGAGCATCAATTTGTGACGGAGCTGGAGAACAATCAGAACATTGTTCACAAAGTATGCACACTGTACACAAATGACAGGGACTCCCATAATGATCTATTTCAAGAAATAACGATCCAACTATGGAAGGCATACCCCAAGTTCAGGAACGAAAGTAAGTTCAGTACATGGATGTACCGGGTTGCCCTGAACACGGCGATCACACTGTATCGAAAATCGAAAAGGACCATTAAAACCCAAGATTTCGATTCTGTGATCTTTAAGATCGGTTCGGAGGATTATGACCCCATTGAAGAACAACAATTAAGATTGATGTACAATGCGGTGAAACAACTTGGTGATATAGACAAGGCCCTTATATTTCTTTATTTAGAGAACAAAAACTATTCAGAAATCGGAGAGACCTTGGGGATCACCGAGGTGAACGCAAGGGTAAAGATGAACCGTATCAAGACAAAATTGAAAACAATACTCAATCCATAGGCAAATGATGGACGAATTGGAGCTGCTCAAACGCGATTGGCAGAAAAGGGAAGATGCACATCCCAAACTTTCTTACGATGAAATTTATCGCATGATCTGGAAACGGTCTTCATCGATCGTAAAATGGATCATGATCATCAGTATTCTGGAATTTGCGTTGCCCCACTTGTTGTACCTCATCCCGGGCACTTCCAAAAGCCTTGAAATCTATGACAAACTCGGCATTCAGAATTTTGCGACCCTCTTTTTCGCCCTGGGGTACCTTGTCATTTTCTATTTTATCTATCAGTTCTATAACCGCTATAGGGAAATCAGCAGTTTTGACAATGCCAAGGTACTGATGGAAAAAATCCTGAGAACGAGAAAAACGGTGATGCATTATGTCGTCTTCAGCCTGTCGATGCTTTTGGCAACCTGCATCATGGTCACCGTGGCCATCTATTTCAGTGACAATCTGAACGACATTTTTGATCTTCCCAAAAGTGCAAAAGCGGTAGCCCCTGGAAAATTAAAGAGCAGTCTGATCATTTCCATGACCATCTTAAGTGTGCTGTTTGTTGCGGCGATGGCCGGAATTTATTTTTTGCTCTATGGGCTGTTGTTGCGAAAGCTGAACAGAAACTATGCGGAACTCAAACGCTTGGAAGTTTAGGCTTGGTCTTGCGCCATTTTCGCAAGTTATTTTCTTCTTCGAGGGCCAGTAGTTCTTCTTGTGGGATGACCTTCAAAAACGAAGGATGCTGTTCGATGGCATATTCCAATTTTTCGATGATCTGCTCGGAGGTTTCATTATCGTAATCGATTTCCAAGGGCGGTTTGATCACCATCGATTGCAGGATGCCTTTCTTTTTGATCCTCAACCCCTTTTTATCGAAGGATCGGCGAAAACCGTCGATGACCACCGGCACCACGATGGGCCTGTATTTCTTGATGATATGGGCAGTGCCCTTGCGCAAGGGTTTCCATGGGGTGGTGGTGCCCTGTGGAAAAGTGATGACCCACCCATCTTTCAGCGCGGTCCCGATATTGGATATATCGCTCATCTTCACTTGGCGGTTGACATCCTTGCCTTCGGCCCTCCAGGTGCGTTCAACACTAATGGAACCGGCATAGGCGAATATTTTGGTCAACAGGCTTTTCTTCATGGTCTCCGCTGCAGCCACATAATATATATTGAGCTTGGGGTTCCAGAGATAACCCAAATTTTTAATGTTGTCATCACGGCCCTTCAAAGCAGCATTGAATACATGGAACATGGCCACCACATCGGCAAAATAGGTTTGATGGTTGCTCACGAACAGGACATTGGTGTTCGGCAGGCTGCGAATCACCTCGGAACCCTCGATTTCCAACTTGTTGAACTGTTTGTATCTCGAGTGGGTGATGACACCCATCACGCGGATGAGCCATTTCTTTAAAAACAAGATGTGCCCAAAGGGGTTTTCCTTAAATATTCCCATAGAATGCTAAAATACAAAATGAGCGGCAACAAAACTGCGACAGGCCATGAAATATTGGATGCTTAGGCGAAATCGAGCGAAGAGTCGGTACCGAACATCATGAAAAAAATCATAAAACCTGTTTCAGCAGATCTTTGATCTCGCTCAACATCATGGCCGTTGCCCCCCAGACCGTCTGTTGGTTCAAATGAAAAGCGGGTACTGCGACATTTTTGGCATAGGAAGTGTTCAAATACTGGGTGAACACATTGGCATCGTCCATGAAATCGGCAAGCCGCACTTCGACCAAGGCCTCCACTTCGCTCTTTTGCAACTTAAAGTTGGTAGTTCCCCTGCTCAATCCAAGATAGGGCTGTACCTCAAAATTACTTGGCGGGATGTACACCGTGCTCATCTGCCGGATGACCTCGATCTGTCCCGGGTCTACCCCGACTTCTTCCTGCGTTTCCCGAAGGGCGGTCTGCAAGAGGTCGATATCCAGTTCTTCTGCCTTCCCCCCTGGAAATGCGATTTGGTTGGAATGCACCCCTTTGTAGGTTTTTCTTAAAATGAGCAGTAATTTCGTAAGTTGTTGGTCGTCCGGGTAAAAAAGCGCCATTACCCCTGCTTTTTTGGGATTCCTGGCCTTGAATCGAATGGCCTCCAGCTCTTGGAAACGAAAGGAAGGCGTCATTTTATAGTGGGCGTTCTCGCCCGGAAGGGGCAGATTTTTTATTTTTGGGACGCTTTTTGAAAATAAATCGAAATCCATGATGATGAAACAAATGGCAATTGCTGCAATAATACCAATATTTTTGATGGGAGCCTGCAAGGACAAGGTGCAAAACCGATCAGATATCGCAGCGCCCCAAAGCCCCGAGAAAGATTCGATCGAGGTCGTAGCCGATACGGTCGAAGCCAAAGCTTTTCAACTGGATGAGGAAAATGCAATCCCCTTTTTCTTCGATTACCAAAAAGGGTTGAAGGAGAACATAGTGGAAATCACCACCAATCTCGGAAGCTTCACGATACAACTGTATGACAATGTGCCCTATCACAAGGCCAATTTTATCTATCTGACCAGAAAGGGCTATTTCGATCACACCCAATTTCACCGGGTGGTCAAAAACTTTATCATCCAGGGCGGAAATTCGGATGATGTACAGACCGCCAAAAAGCGCAGTGAGATCGGGAGATACCTTTTGCCCCCAGACACCAGAAAGGGATACCGGCACGATCGTGGTACGGTGTCGATGCCCAGCAGTGAAATCAACAATCCCCATATGCTCGCATCGCCCTTTGAGTTCTTCATCGTGGTCACCAATCCGGGCTCATACCACCTCGATGGGGATTATACGCCCTTTGGCAAGGTCATCGACGGGATGGAGGTGGTCGATAAAATCAACCAACAGCCGGTCGGCAAGGGCGATTGGCCGTTTCAGAATATCTATATCGAAAAGGCCGAAGTGATCGAATAAAGCTTGGGGCCTTAGTGGGTTTTTTCCCTACCGTAAATATTGGGCAAAGCAATATGGAATTTTACCGCCAACAAACGTACCCCAATGATCACCAAGATGGAAGCGATATAGGCAAAGGTGTCACCAAAAGGGAGGCGGATCAATAGAAAATAGCTCAAACCCCCGATGATACATGCGGTGGCATAAATTTCTTTCCTGAAGATCACCGGAATCTCATTCCAGAGGATATCGCGAATCACGCCTCCGAAACTTGCGGTAATCGTGCCCAGGGCGATACACATCACGGGCAGCAATTGTGCAGACAAGCCCTTTTCGATGCCCACCATCGTATATAAACCGATGCCGATGGTATCAAAAAGGAACAGGGAGGTACGCAGGTATTTCAATTGTTTGATGAATACGATGGCAAAAACCACCGAAGCTAAAATGATGATGCTGTAGGTGGGGTCCATGAGCCAAACCACCGGGGTAGACCCCAAAAGGATATCCCTCAGGGTTCCGCCCCCTACCGCCGTCACAAAGGCGATGATAAATATGCCAAAAAGATCCAATTTCTTTTCCATGGCCACCAAAACACCGGAAATGGCAAAGGCGATGGTGCCCAAAATATCGATTAAAAAATAGAACATATGAACTTCTTTAATGAGGCCAAGCCAACCTGGGGTCGCCAAGTTTTCCGGGAGACCGTGCAATAATACGAAGCTTTTTGGCAATTCCGTAGCTGGCCAAAAATCGATTGCCGAAGAATGCCTGTTCCGTTCAATCCCCTAAAACTGGTCGTTTTAAATCTTTTTCCTACAAATGAAATAGGAAATTATGAAGGCATGGCCCATCCTAGGCCGTACCATGTACATTTGGTCCATTATAACATCAAAAAAATCATCCTTTGGGAAGTACAATGGAGTCAAGATATGATCGATGAACTGCATCGAATTTGACCGGCATCCGAGCTTAAAATCGATGGCCGACCTATTGCGATGTGCGGCCAAACCTTTAACTTGCGGCTTCCCCCGAAGTACCTTGGAATGCATTCATGCATATTACCAAGCATTACCTAAAAAATAAGCTATGGGTCAAGAACTTCAGCAAGCGGATAAGGATAAGGAGCCCTTACCAGTGGGATCGCACCAAAAAAGGGATAAGCAAGGCGACTACGTCTATCGCTTTACCGACCAAAAGACAAAATTCAACAAATTGAAGCGGCGCATTGTCTGTGGCAGATGTAGTTTCGACATCCAAGCCGAAGGCCTTATGCTCAGTGATGATTTTTCCAAATCGTATAATCAGTTCTCGGTTTTGGCCAACGAAGTGGTATCGATCTCGCTCATACGCGGAAAGGAAAGCATCGATACCTTCTACC
>JBATHI010000040.1:0-1677 GCA_049666645.1 Flavobacteriaceae bacterium
AACCATTGATAGGCCCAGGATGGATCGGTAAGATTGATACTGAGTACTTCTGTATCGCCTACACATAGTGAGGTCTTGGAAGGTGGATTGATCGCGATCCCCATTCCGGAACCGCCTATGGTCACCATGGTGAAATTCGAATCGGTATTTCCGGAACCGGTACAGGTCACACCATAGTCGATGAAGGCCTGGTATACGCCATTGGAATCTGCCAAGACCGATGGGCCCGTGGCAGCAAGGGTGGAACCATTTTTTTGCCAAATGTATTGGTAGGTGTTCGGGTTCGCCACATTATCTACCTGCATGGTCACGGGACCGGTACTACAGACGTCGCCTGAGGTGCCGTCGCCATTCGGACTGATATGAAGATTGGTCACGACATCCATATAATACATATTGTATGCGGCTGATTCGGAACTTGTTTTGGGCGGACTGGTGCTTCTGACACGAATTTTGTAGCCGGCACCGCGAGTATCGGTTGGGATGGAAAATTCAAATCCTGGGTTCTGCACATTGGCATTGCTGGTTTCCCTGGCCAATTCCACTGGTGATGCAAAGCTCCCGGAAGCATTCGATAACTCTAGGATCCATTCATTGTCGAGGTTGGGGGTTCCCACCCAGGAAACCGTGGCGAAGTATTGGTTAAACCCACCGTTGGCCCCTGCGCAAATGGCACTCCAAGGTGAATTCCCCGGTAAATTTGGGTTATCGGCAGGCTGTGGGGCATTGATCAATACCTGGGCCGATGCCATTGATGTGAACAACAATAGCAACGTCAACAACGAAAAGGAATTACGTTTGAATAGTTTTGTTCTCATAAGTAGTAGTTTTGGTTCTCTACCCTCGCTATCGTTATGATTCGGGTTGGGGGAAAACGGTTCATATTTCATTTTTATGTTCAATTCGCTTTGCCCCAACGATTTCAGTACCTTAATACGGTATTGAACAACAAATATGTCATATAATAATGCGGTGTGAAATTTAATGTTGTAGCATCTCCCAAATATGTTGTGAAACGCGATTAATCTAGGGTGAGCTACGAATATCGCCTGCCATATTACCATTTTCCCTACTTTTGTGCCTTCAAAATGAATATCATGGGCGAGGATGAAAGATCTCTCAATTTTATAGAGCATATCATAGAAGAAGATTTAACTAATGATTTTCCCAAAGAAGCATTGCGATTTCGTTTTCCTCCGGAACCCAACGGATACCTTCATATCGGCCACGCAAGCTCGATTTGTTTGAATTTCGGACTTGGGTTACGCTATGGCGCACCCGTGAACTTAAGGTTCGACGATACGAATCCTGCCAAGGAAGAACAGGAGTTTGTGGACGCCATAAAGGCAGACGTTGCCTGGCTGGGCTTTCAGTGGGATACTGAACGGTATGCTTCTGATTATTTCCCGCAACTATATGCTTGGGCGGTGAAGTTGATCAAAGAGGATAAAGCCTATGTAGACAGCCAATCCTCTGAAGCAATGGCGGCTCAAAAAGGTTCTCCGACGGAGCCAGGTACCGCCGGTCCTTTCCGAAATCGATCGGTGGCCGAAAATCTGGAACTGTTCGAAGGGATGAAATCGGGCAAGTTCAAGGAAGGAACCCATGTACTTAGGGCTAAAATAGATATGTCCTCCCCGAACATGTTGATGCGTGACCCGATCATGTACCGCATTC
>JBATHI010000041.1:0-11908 GCA_049666645.1 Flavobacteriaceae bacterium
CATTCAGTGTTTTCGAAAAAAATATGCAAATCAACAAAACAAACCGAAACCATAGCTTTTCCAAAAAAGGATTTGTGGCCATCCTCATTTGGCTCGCTTGTCCGCCATGCCATGCGACTTTTGGTCTCGACAAAACGGTCAGCAAAGATATTGGCCAACCAAATGGAGCCATGTTGTCTACGCTCTATGCGCCAATCCCCCACTTCACTGGGGATTATTTGGAAGAAAATGCCGTACTGGAGGTCAACAGCAACGGATTCAATGCCCAAAAACAAAGCGGTTTTATCGCGAATGGCGTTACTGAAGGGATAGGTAGGGGCTTGACCATCGTGCACTTTACAGCCGCCAACAATTTTGAATTCAAAACCTATGACACTTACGGAAGTGAGATGGACGCGCATCAGTTTATCGATGTTTTGAAAAAAATGATCAAGGACAACGCCAAGTTTGCGATACTTGCCCATGATTCTGCCTCCAATGAGCTCCAAAAATATTCGCAAACGCTTAAAATGCTCGGTTTCCCCGTTTTGGGCAGCCTCAGTGCCCGTCATGCGTATGTAATGGTTAATTTTGAGGGAATCATCAAGGAAAAGACCGACCCACTTTCAATCACACTCAGCTTGGAAATCCCAAAAACAATTCTTAAAAATCGATCCTATTTCCCTAAGATTACCTACGACTTCGAGCCAAGCGTCGACCGTTATATCGCCCATGCAGGCGGATCGGTCGATGGCATCGCCTCGACCAACTCACTCGAGGCATTGAATGAAAATTATAAAAAGGGCTTCCGTTTATTCGAATTGGACATCATTGAAACCAAAGATGGAGAATACATTGCCGCACATGACTGGAACATGTGGGCCAGGTTTACCGATTTTGAGGGCGAGCTGCCGGTAAGCCATGCCGAATTTTTAAAGCATAAAATTTATGGCGATTATACCACATTGGATATGAACCGCATCAATGCATGGTTCTCCGCGCATCCCGATGCCATCTTGGTCACCGACAAGGTGAACGATATACGGTTTGCCAATAGTTTTGTGGACAAAAAAAGGCTCATAATGGAGCTCTTTAGCCTTATGGCCGTTGAAGAAGCGGCAAAAAACCAGATCAACGCGATGATCTCCCAGGAAACGCTAGGCGAAATCAAAGGAGACAAATTGGAGTATCTTGCCATCAACAACATAAAATATGTTGCCCTATCGAGAAGAATCGTCCCCAAAGAGACCGACTTTTTGTTGGCCCTGAAAAATCAAGGTGTTAAAGCATATGTCTACAATGTCAATTTTGATGTTGGAAAGGATGAAAAATACGTACAAGAAAATGAAATCGGATTGGTTTATGGCATGTATGCCGATAAATGGGTCTTCGATATTGTTTTAAGGAAAGGCGCCAAAAGTAAGGCGCCTTAGCGGAACCAATAACTTTTTGGCTTTTGTCAAGAACGATCAGCCTTCAAACCCTTTATATGCTAACAGCCCATCGGCCAACTTGCGGTCGTTCGAAAGTCTTTGCACCTTGTTCTGCCCGCCCAGTCTTCCTATTGACTTCATATAAGCCAAAAATCCACCTTGCTGGATAGGGGTTACTTTTAAGGTCTGCAAAACATTGCCCACTAAAAGATCGTAGTAATAACTGTTCTGTTTTTGTAGGGTGGTATCCAAAATTTTGATAAATTTTTGCATATCGGCGGGTACTTTCGCAAATTCGACCAACCATTCATGATAGGGCAGTTCCCCCCGGGGCGGATTAATTTGTGGCGCCACGGTGAACTCGTTCACCTCGGCATCGGTTTGGGAAATGGCTTCCTGCATTGCCTCTTCCACTTCCTTGGCGATCACGTGTTCGCCAAAGGCAGAGATAAAATGTTTAATTCGTCCTGAAACGATTATCCTGTAAGGCTTCAAGCAAACAAACTGAACGGTATCCCCAAGATTATAGGCCCAAAGCCCTGCGTTGGTGGAAATGATCATCACATAATTCACATTGAGCACAACGGCATCCAGGGTAACCCTTTTAGGTTGAGGATCGAAGAATTCGTCGGTTCTAATAAATTCGTAAAATATGCCTGCGTCCAAAAGAAGCAACAAGCCCTTACCGCGCTGGGTATCCTGATAGGCAAAGAATCCCTCACTGGCTGGAAATAGTTCGATACTATCTACTTTTCGACCTATCAAATCTTCAAATTTCGCTCGATAGGGTTCAAAATTGATGCCTCCATAAATGAACAATTGAAAATTTGGAAATAGTTTCCCGACTTTTTGATTCGATTTGGCAATCAATTTTTCAAAATACATCTGTACCCAAGATGGAATACCGGCTATTACCGTCATATCCTGATCGATGGTTTCCCCAACAATGACGTCGACCTTGGTTTCCCAGTCTTCTATACAGTTGGTCTCCCAACTTGGCAATCGGTTTTTCTGAAGGTATTTTGGCACGTAATGGGCCGAAATCCCCGAAAGCCTTCCGGTTTGAATACCGTTTTTTCGATCGAGTTCAGGACTCCCCTGTAAAAATATCATTTTGCCGTCCACAAAAGATGCGTTTCCGGTTTCGTGAATGTAGTTGAGGATTGCGTTTCTGGAAGCCTCAACCTGACATTTGATCGATTCTTTGGTGATTGGGATATACTTCGTACCCGATGTAGTGCCCGACGTTTTTGCAAAATAGACGGGTTGTCCCGGCCACAGAATATCGCATTCGCCGTCGACCGTCTTCTGGATATAATCCCGCAGTTCTTCGTAATCCCTTACCGGCACTTTGCCTGCAAAATCGTCATGGGTTTCGATTGCTGCGAAATCATGGTCATTCCCAAATTTTGTGGAGGAAGCCCTATCGATGAGCTGCCTGAAAACCTTTTCTTGGGCGGCAAGGGGATTATCGGCCCAATGGGCGGTCTTGCGTGCTATATATCCAGCAAATACTTTGGCTGCGAACGATTTAAAGGACATGTGCGCTATTTAAAATCGATATAATCCGTTGGGTTTACGGGAACGCCATTGTTCCAGAGTTCGAAATGAAGGTGTGGGCCCGTTGTGAACTCCCCCGTATTGCCTACCGATGCGATGACTTCTCCCGAATTCACCATATCGCCCTGGGCCTTGCTCAGGGAGCCATTATGCTTATAAACACTCAACAAGCCATCTTTGTGCTCAATGATGATCACGTGTCCCGTATCTGCGGTCCACTCCGCAAAAATTACCGTTCCGTCGGCAATGGCCTTGATAGGGCTATCCATTGGCGCAACAATGTCTACGGCATAATGTTTTATTTGCGCATCATATTCCTGTGAAATAATTCCGTTCAATGGAGGGAAGAACACCATGGAGGATCCATCCGTGCTCCGTTCAAAAAGATTGTACTTGTCCTCTAGGGCAACCTCGGCCCTTAACATCGAATCTTGTCTTATGGGAGACAGGTCGAGCGATGACGGGTCCAATTTGAATTGTTCGAATAACGAATCCCTGTTCATTTCGTTGTTCTCCACTTCCCCGCGGAGCACCATTCTTACATTCTCCAAATACCTATTGGTATAATTCAAGGTCCTTACCAAGGAGTCCGTTTTGTAGGTAAGTTCGGTAGCCTGCCTTTTCAGTTTGGTGGAAGAATACCCCGGAATATACTCACGTAAGGGGGTAAAAGCGATCAACAATGTCGTCAGCCCAATGAGTCCAATGATAAAAAGGGAACCGGAGACGAAAACGTTCAATCGGCTTAATTTGAAAGAAATCTTCTCCTCAAAAGTATTCTCGTTCAGGATTACCAAACGGTACTTGTGCAGCAATTTCCGTTTGATTTCCCCTCTTTTTTTTACTTTTTTTGCCATTGCCCCACAAAGATAAACTTACTATTGCATATTACAGGAAATGCCTTAAAATTTTATGAATATCAACGCTTAGTTTTGGCAGTAGCCCATGCCAAAGGCATCGATTTTTTTTCCAAACAATTTAAAAGGTACATCAACGTTAGTATTATCAACAAGCTAAAAACTTTTTTAGTATCTTTGGTATCCATTAAATCATAAACTATGACAGCTTTACATACATTTTTGGCAATCGGTGCACCACAAATAATATTGGTGGTGGTGGTGGTGCTGCTTCTTTTTGGCGGCAAAAAAATCCCTGAGCTCATGCGCGGCCTGGGAAGTGGCATCAAAGAATTTAAAAATGCCTCCAAAGAGGATGAAAAATTACCGGAAAAAAAAGAATAACGCCAAGTTATAAGCAACAGCCCCTTCTTTTCGGGGCTTTTTTTATTTTTCCTTATTTTTTAATACCGTTCGGTTTTAATATTGTTTCCCTATTGCGCCGCCGAACCACAAAAGCTGTCTCCCCCTATTAAGTGGTATTCAATTGTCAAGCCCATGTTTCTGTAGATGGGTTCCGTTGCCACCAACACCTCTAGATCATAGCCATACACTACAGAAAAAGTCATGTTCACAACAAAACCACATCCGCAGAACAAGATTAATCAAAATATACGTTTTAAGGGTATGCCATGTGTGTGGGGACCTACGATACTTTATATTCCTATAGTTTCGCGTTCGTTGTATTCTGGCGAATATTTTTGGTATAACATATTAGGGAATTGTGCGTTAACATTAAATGGCAAAATCGATGAATTCGCCGCAAAATCAATTAAATCATCATAGGACTTGGCCTTTGGCCATGACCTTAAAATTCAAAAAGCGAGCCAAATGCCCCGATTGATATGATGAAATCACCGAGAACCCGGGCATCGCTCAGCTCCTGAACCATGAGAAACCTACTGACACTTACTTTTCTGATGCTGGCCTTTGTTACGCATTCCCAAGTGAATGACGGAATAAATGCCATTGCCAGTGCAGAAGCATACCCAACGCCCCCCTTCGATACAAAAAATGACCCCACCTTTGAAGAGGCCGCTAAAAGAGCGAATATTGCCCAAAGAAACATCAAAGATCTTGAAGGCATACCCACAGGCTATTATGTTATTGCAGGGGTTTTCAGCGATGGAAAAAACCTAAAGAAAACGGTCAAGGAACTCCACAAAAAAGATTTTGAGGCCGGATTTTTCAAAAATCCTTCGAACGGTCTTAATTATGTATTCCTAGAATATCAAAAAGACTGGCGTAAAGCCATTGCCGACTGCACGTCACAGTTTGATGGCAGGTACCGCGAAGACATCTGGATCATGAATGTCGATGTGGGAGGAGCCGACAATTTACCTGCTTCAACGCCAGCTACCAAGTCAACTGGCCAGATTGAGCAAACCTCGGCCGAGACTCCAATTGATATAGAAGAGGTAACCTACGATATGCTCAGTGCCCCAAAACAGGCGCAAATATTGTCGCAAGACTCCGGGGCCTCCAATAAAAGCAAGCTTGTCCAAAAAGCCGACGGATACTTTAACAAAATGTGGTATGCAGAGGCTGCCGACCTGTATGAAGAGGCTTTAAGGAAAGAAGATCGGAATTCTTCCTATGAAGTCATTCAAAAGGTTGCGGATGCCCATTATTATAATACCAACATGGAAAAAGCTTATGAGTGGTACAACATCCTATATGAGCACTATGGGGATGAACTTTCAGCCGATAACACCTTTAAATACGCCCATTCCTTAAAAGGTACCGGCAAATACGCCAGGGCAAAAAAATTAATGCGGCTTTACAACAAGAAACTGCTTGAAGCCGGTTCCGCCACATTTAAGGACCCACGGGATGCCAAACGACTACCTAATGAGGTTGTTCTGGACAACATTCTGAATGCCACACCCCAATTCGAAATCAAGAATTTGGCCATCAACACCAAATATTCCGAATTCTCCCCTATGTACTACAATGACAATCAAGTGGTATATGCATCAGCCAAAGATTCTTCGTTTTTAAATACCAGAAGGTATAAATGGAACGACCAACCGTATTTAGATCTGTATGTAGCCAAAATCAATGAGGAGTCACAAGACTTAAAAAACGCCATTAAATTCTCCAAAAAAATCAACACCAAATACCATGAAGCCTCGGTAACCTTTTCCCCGGACAACACGACCATGTATTTTACCAGGAACAACTTTGGCAAGAAATTGAAACGCGATAAAAATGGTGTCAACCACCTAAAAATTTATAGATCAACCAAAGTGGATGGCGAGTGGACAGAGGCCACGGAGGTCTCTTTTAACAGCGACAACTATTCAACCGGACATCCCGCGCTAAGCCCTAATGGCAAAAAATTGTATTTTGTTTCAGACATGCCTGGGAGCCTTGGTGAAACCGACATCTTCGTGGTTGATGTGCTGGAGAACGGTGCATTTTCGGAACCTAAAAATCTAGGCCCGGAAATCAATACCGAAAGGAAGGAAATGTTTCCCTACATCAACAATGAAAAATTATACTTCTCCTCGAACGGCCATACAGGTTTGGGCGGTCTTGATATTTACGAAGCCTTCATTGGTGAAGACGGGGGATTCGGTGTCGCAACCAACCTTGGGCAGCCCGTGAACAGCAATTTGGATGACTTTTCTTATATCGTAAACGAAGAAACCCAAAAAGGATTCTTCGCCTCGAATAGGGCCGGTGGCAAAGGAGATGATGATATCTATTCCTTTAAACGGCTGGTGGTCGAGGAAATACCCGAAAACGAAAATGCGATCGCTGGAGTAGTTACCGAAATTGTTACCGGTGAAATCATGCCGAAAGCCCTTGTGGAGCTGTTGGATGAAAATGGCATCAAACTCAAAGAGATGGTGACCGAAGATGATGGCAGTTTCGTTTTTGAAGACCTTGAAGGAAATACGAAATACACCCTTAGAACCACCAATGGAGAATATTTTGATCTAGTTACCGAGGTTGCCACAGAGGATAACGTTAGGGTGAAAGTGGATGTGGCGATGAAGCGCCTACAAGAAATGATCGCCCTGGAAGATGGCATTAAAAAGTTAAAGACCGAAATGATCTTCTTCGATTTCGACAAATTCAACATTAGGAAGGATGCCTCCATTGAACTTGATAAGTTGGTACAGGTCATGCGCGAATATCCATCCATGGTCATCCGTATTGAATCGCATACTGACTCCAGGGGTACTGCGACCTACAATAAATATCTATCCGACAGAAGGGCCAAATCAACCCGGGAATATATCATCTCCAAAGGAATTGAGTCGAGACGAATTGAAAGTGCTAAAGGCTTTGGGGAAGAACGCTTGCTAAATGGCTGTAACGGAAAAATCAAATGCACCGAGCAGGAACACTTCCGTAACAGGCGTTCCGAATTCATCATAGTGAATATGTAGTTCCGGAAAAGACCCATACAAAGCCGTGTTGCAACAATTCGTAGCACAGCTTTTCTATTGGTATTGATAGCCTACTCCCATTTAGACCCACATTTCTTATATTGTAATTTCCCGTCGTTATGTCTTCGTGCGCGAAGCGCTAGTTTAATTTTTCACCTCGAAGTGCCAAATAACGAACCCAGCCCATAAAAGGACTAAAAATACTTTTCGGTATGTTTGCTATTGAGCGATTTCTAGATACGCTTGGGAGGATTGCGCAGGGTCTAGAATCCGGTTTTACCACAGCAATTCATCGATTCACAACAAAAATATCCGATGAAATACCTAAATCCTTGATTTTGAGTTATATCAATATAACCAAAACCAAATCAACCCAAATGAAAAACGCCCTGCTTATCAAAGAAATTTACATGGAGGCCTTTAAAAACCTAGGACCGCTATTTATCAAATCCTATTTCAAATTGTTCTCATGGTTCTGCTTCGCCAGCTTTGCAATTATGCTTTATGCATTTGTGTTCAGAATTTCAACAGGCTTTGCATTCGACTAAAAACCAACCAACCCAACCAAGAAAAAGCACCTATTTTAGGTGCTTTTTTATTTTTTGAATGGTAATCCTTTCTGAAGCCATATGTCAATCTCGCCGCTCTCGAGGCTCATTTCCGGTTTTCCCGATCGTTAAATATCGCCTTGACCGCCAATGCCTTAGTTGGTGCCTTCCTCAAAACCACTGCTTGTCGATTATAATGCACCCTTCATCCAACTTTCACAATTGGCCAATTTATCAACGAATATATACCTCAGTTCATCCCATTAATTCAACTAAATAGTGTTGTATTTGACATCTTTGCTTCAGTTAACTCTAAAAGAACGGTATATGAGGAAATTACTACTCGTAAGGGAAATTTATGTTGAAGCATTTCGGGATTGGACCTATAAGTTGCTGAACAAGTATTTTAGGTTTTTCTCCTGGTTTTGTTTCTTTTTATTGGCTGTAGTGATATATGCGTTTGCATTCCGGCTTTCTACCGGCTTTACATTTGGTTAGAACAACATTTGTATGCCAAGCCATAAAAATTAAAGGCGGCGCCATAAAATACATGGCGCCGCCTTTTTCAATATAACAAACGATGGCCTATTTAGGGGCAACCTTAAGTTTTATGGTCTTCAATATCGCTTCCAATTCAAACATATAGTCCCTTTTTTCGGTGGCCGGTGCAAATGTGAAACCTTCGATGACCATTTTTCTGTTTTGTTCAGGGTCATCGATGATATAGGTCAAAAAAGGTCCGGCCATGGGATAATTTGCGATATCCCATATTCCCCTTACCTCATAAGCCTTATTACCCGAAACTTCTATGGAAAACACATGGGGTGCAAAAGCAGGTTCGGTACGCATATAGGTTATTTTGTTGGGTACATCGGGGCCGGGGATGTATAATTGGCCAATGGAGTCCCGCATTTTTACAATATCCCGTACCAAGGTTGTATCGTTGTTCGAAGTGCTCCACGGTACGGTGTAGGCAATAATATTCATGGTCCCCTTCTGGATTTGTCGATCGATCCAAACAAAATTGCTTTCCTGTCTTCCCACCTTATAGATGGAAGGAATGCTCATGGAAACATTGAACCTTGCCTCAAGAACCCCTTCTTTGTTCAGTGATTTCAAAAATCTCTTTTGCGACTCCTGAATCTCCTGTTCTTTAAAGGAAACGATCATCTCCCCTGCTATTTTATCAATATTTTGGATGATTTCCTCCTCAGTACGGCCTTTGATAACCCCTACCTTTTGCGGGGTGGCGTAAACATCCGATTTTATGTGCGCTATATCCAAGGTGTCCAATTGTACATATAATATCGACCTCGAACTTCGCGTGGTGCCGGTGAATGATTTTGGTGGAAAGTGATTGATACTGAAGAGGGGTTCGTCTAGGGTCAATCCCAAGGCCGGTGCTGCAAAATATTCCCGCACGCGATCCCCAACCCCACCCAGCCAAAGATCGTTCTCCATGACGACGGCCAGGACGTTGATAGGACCGAAGCTGCCCGGAAGATAGCTTTGTTTAGATCCTTCTTTGCAAGAAATTGAGATGAATAGTATAAATGCGAATAGTGTTCTGCTAATTTTCATTCTTTGGATTCATTTACGATGAACATTCGCACAATTTCAATTTTGTGCCCGGTTGTAGATTGTTACCGCTAATACCGTTCCATTCTCGTAAATTCTCCACAGAAATACCCGGATATTTTCTTGAGATGGTCCAAAGCGAGTCACCGTTCTGAACCGTATGTACCTTGGTGCCTGGCAAAAAAGGTTGGGGACCCTTTGCCGTGGTGGTGGTGGTTTTGGTCCCCGAGGCGGGCGCTACATAATTCCTTGGAAAAATCGTGAGGCGTTGGCCAACCCGTAAATTATTGCTTCGAAGTCCGTTCCATTCTTTTATTTGGCTCACCCCTACCCCATAGCGCTGTGCGATCCTGCCCAAAAAATCGCCGCTTCTTACAACATATCTTATCCGATTATCCTCGGCTTCTTTTACCAACTGGGGAAGCGGGCTTTCCTTGCTTTCCAATTCCTTTTTCACGTGGGCATAAATCTGCACCTCGTTGTTCACAAACTTGCCCATGGCGCTCTTTGGAAGGCGCAAAGCATACTCTTCCCCTTTGATATAAGGTATTACGTTTAGTTTATAGGAAGGGTTCAAGATCTTAAGTTCCTCAACGCTTATACCGACCAACTCGGAAATCTGTTCAAAAGTGATCAGGCTTTTCACGTGCACGGTATCGGTTTCAAAAAAGGGCCTTTCGATTTTTCTCCTTTTGAGACCGTGTTCCTCCGCATATTCAAAGATATACATGGTGGCCAAAAAAGCAGGCACATATCCTGCTGTTTCGCGAGGCAAATTGCGACGGATGTTCCAATAATTGCGGTGTCCGCCAGATCGTCGAATCGCTTTGTTCACATTGCCGGGGCCAGAGTTATATGCTGCCAAAGCGAGGTCCCAATCCCCAAATACATCATACAGCCTGGAGAGAAATTCACTGGCCGCCTTGGTCGCCTTGATGGGATCGCTGCGCTCATCGACATAACTGGTCACCGAGAGTTTGTACTGTCTTCCCGTGCCGTACATGAATTGCCATAATCCGGTCGCGCCGACCCTAGATCTCGCTTTTGGGTTGAGCGCCGATTCCACAATGGAGAGGTATTTCATTTCCAATGGGATATCATGTCGGTCAAATTCTTCCTCGAACATCGGGAAATAAAACTGGCTTACCGTAAGCATGCGCTCCATCAAGCCCCTTTTTCGAGTCAAAAAAGTTTTGATCACGTTCTCGAGTGCTGCATTATAAACAACATTAAAAGGTGTTTTTTGATTGAGTCTTTCGAGCCTTGCCTTTAAGGTGTCGGTGGGAAGGTCATAAACATAGGTTTCTTCCAAGGCCATGGCATTCAAATCGGCATCTTCGTTGACCTCGATATTTTGGACTTCCTCATACATGTCATCAAAAAGGGCGTCGGCTCCATAGAGTTCCTTCATCCATAGACTATCGAATATGGCCGCTTGTGGATGATCGTGCAAGTGATATTTCCCGATGCCATTTCCTTGAGCCAACAAAAAAGGGGTCTCTTGGTCAGATTCGGCGTCCATAAGGTCCATCTGCTCCAAATTCTGCAAATCCATGGCCAAGGTATCGTTTGCGATAATGTTCATTGCCACAACGGGCTTATTCGGGCTGATAATCCCTTCGGAAACCTTTTCTTGGGCACCTAGTGATAGCACCAGCATCAAGGTGGGGAGCAATAACAAATACTTTGTCATTTGTGTTGTGTTGTTAAGATTGAAATTTTCGAAGGACCCCCTAAAATCGTGTTTTTTTTTGAAAGAATAAAACATTTGACCTTAATTCGCACCTATGGACCCTACGATGCCTTTAATCGATAACGCCTTTATCCTTCGATTATTGCGGCGATTCCCGGCAAGACTTGGCCTTCCAAGCTTTCCAACATGGCGCCACCGCCGGTAGACACATAACTTACCTTGTCCTCGAATCCGAATTCTTTCACTGCGGCAACGGAATCTCCTCCACCGACCAGGGAAAATGCCCCTTTTTCGGTAGCTTCGGCAATGTCATTGCCGATCGATATGGTTCCTTTTGAAAATCGCTCCATTTCAAACACGCCAATGGGACCGTTCCAAAGAATGGTTTTACATATCAAGATCACTTTCTTGAAATTTTCAAGCGTTTTAGGTCCGGCATCCAAACCTTGCCACCCCTCGGGAATTTTATCGACAGGAACAATCCGGGTTGCTGCTTTGTTATCGAAGGCATCCGCAGCCAGAACATCTACGGGAATATGAATCTGAACACCCTTTGCTTTGGCTTTTTTCAAAATTTCCAAGGCAAGCCCCATTTTATCGTCTTCACAAATGGAATCCCCCACCTTTCCCCCTTGTGCTTTTACAAAAGTAAAAGTCATTCCGCCGCCGATGATCAAATGATCGACCTTGCCTAAAATATTTTCTATGATCGTGATCTTGGAGGACACTTTTGCGCCGCCCAAAATGGCTAATACTGGCTTTTCCCCTGTTCGCATGACTTTTTCAATGGCTACAATTTCTTTGGCCATCAAATACCCGA
>JBATHI010000042.1:0-4166 GCA_049666645.1 Flavobacteriaceae bacterium
TTTCGTCCGCTTGCCTTTACCAAAACAATGGCCCTTGGCGCATCGCTCGTCATCGCCCTGTTCTTGATTCCCCCATTGGCCGCTTTTTTGTTCAGGAAAAAAAGAAGCAAGAGCATCATAGGGTATATCTTCAGTGTGCTCCTGATCATTTCAGGTCTTGTCGCGGTGGTCTATGGCTATTGGCTGGGCCTGGTATTGATGGCCTTCGGCACGATAAAACCGTTAAGAAACGTCGAATTGGCTGGGCGTTTATTTAACGGGTTTTCCCTTTCCGATAAGCAGGCCAACCATTTGAACATCATAATTTCCGCTACCACAATAGTATTCCTTTTGGCCACCTATTGGCGACCCTTGGGGCTTGACCGAAATATTGCCATGAACCTTATTTTTGTGGCCCTGGTTTGTTTCGGACTTTTGGGGGCTTTCTCCTTGCTCAGGATGTACTATGTCGGCATCCTTCGGTGGGCGTTGCAGAACAGGATGCTGTTTTTATTGGTGCCGGCCACCGTCCTGACCATGGGAATCTTGATCATGAAAAATACGGGCAAGGAATTTATGCCGGCACTGAACGAGGGTTCGTTCCTGTTGATGCCCACTTCCCTTCCCCATGCGGGGGTAGCCGAAAACAAGCGTGTATTGCAACAGCTCGATATGGCCGTGGCCAGTATCCCGGAAATTGAAACGGTGGTCGGCAAAGCTGGGCGGACAGAATCGGCGCTCGACCCTGCCCCTTTGTCCATGTACGAAAACCTGATCCAGTACAAGCCGGAATACATGATGAATGAAGCAGGAAAACGCACACGGTTCAAAATCAATGAAGATGGCCTTTTTGAACTGAAAGATGGGAATTTCCTGTTGAACCCGAATACGGTTCTGGAAAGAAGTACATCGGGCTACGACGAAACCGACATTGAAGATTTTTCTGAAGTAACCTATGAAAATCTGATTCCCGATGAGGGCGGCATATATTACCGCAATTGGCGTCCCAAAATTCAATCGCCCGATGACATCTGGAACGAAATCGTAAAAGTCACCCGATTGCCGGGCGTTACTTCCGCTCCCAAATTACAGCCCATAGAAACACGCTTGGTAATGTTGCAGACCGGAATGCGCGCGCCCATGGGCATTAAGGTTATGGGGCCTGATTTAAGACAAATAGAAGCGTTCGGCATTGAATTGGAAACCATTCTCAAAGAAGTGGAGGGAATTAAGGAGGAAGCCGTATTCGCGGATCGGATCGTCGGCAAACCGTATTTGCTCATTGATATAGACAGGGAAGCTTTGGCGAGATACGGCATTCTTATCGAGGACGTTCAACGCATATTGGAGGTCGCCGTTGGTGGTATGACATTGACGCAAACCGTTGAGGGGAGGGAACGTTATGGGGTGCGGGTGCGTTACCCCAGGGAACTCCGCGAAAATCCCTCGGACCTCAAAAATATTTACATCCCCGTCGCCAAGGGCAGTCCGGTTCCCTTGAGCGAACTGGTCAATATCCGTTATGAAAAAGGACCTCAGGTCATCAAAAGTGAAGATACATTTTTGGTCGGCTATGTGCTGTTCGACAAGTTGGATGGTTTCGCAGAAGTGAATGTGGTGGAGAACGCCCAAGCCTTGATACAAGAAAAAATTGACAATGCAGAATTAATTCAGCCCAAAGGAATCAGCTATCGTTTTACAGGGACGTATGAAAATCAACTTAGGGCGGAAAAAACCCTGTCTATGGTGGTGCCTTTGGCATTGCTCATTATCTTTTTGATTCTCTATTTTCAATTTCGTTCAGTTACCACTTCGTTAATGGTATTCACGGGAATCGCCGTCGCCTTTGCGGGCGGTTTTATCATGATTTGGCTCTATGGTCAGGACTGGTTCTTTAATTTTAGCCTTTTCGGTGAAAATCTCCGCGAACTTTTCAACATGAAAACCATCAATCTAAGCGTTGCGGTCTGGGTAGGTTTTATAGCGTTGTTCGGCATTGCGACAGATGATGGGGTGGTCATGGCCACCTATCTGACACAAACCTTTGGCAAGGAATCCCCAACGGACAAAAAAGGCATTCGTTCAGCAACCCTGACAGCAGCCGAGAAGCGCATCCGCCCTTGTTTGATGACTACGGTGACCACCGTTCTCGCCCTATTGCCAGTACTGACATCAACCGGCAAGGGAAGCGATATCATGATCCCGATGGCGATACCCATTTTTGGAGGGATGATCATCGATGTTACGTCTTACTTCCTGGTTCCGGTGCTCTTTAGCTGGCAAAAGGAAATTCAACTTAAAATAGCGAACAAATGAAAAATATTGTCGTATCATTTTGTTTTGGATTTATTTCGTCGTTCGTTTGGGGTCAATCCCTAGAATCCTATATACAAGAAGCGGAAACGAACAATCCTGAGATACGGTCCTTTGAAATACGCTATGCGATTTCAAAGGAAAAAGTGGCCGAAGCCGATGCGCTGCCCAATATCGAGTTGAGTGCAGGACTATTTGTTAGCGAACCCGAAACGCGTACCGGTGCACAAAAAGCGCGATTTTCCGTCAAACAAATGTTGCCGTGGTTCGGTACCATTACCGCCAGGGAAAATTACGCCAATTCCCTGGCTGAGGTAGATTATCTCGATATCGCGATCATGAAACGAAAATTGAGACTTTCGGTGTCACAATCTTATTACAACCTTTACGCCATCCATCAAAAACTAGCCGTATTGCAAGAAAATATCCAACTCCTGAAGACCTATGAAATATTGGCATTGACTTCTGTGGAAGTCGGTAAGGCATCGGCGGTGGACGTGCTTCGTTTGCAGATTCGCCAAAATGACCTTCAAGAAGAACAGGAAGTACTGACCTATGCGTTCCGTGCGGAAAGAAATGCCTTCAACCACTTATTGAATCGAGACGAAACCCTTGATATAGAAATGGTGGACAACCTGTATATCGATGCCGATCACGAAAATGACACCATGGAACTGGAGCTTCATCCCGAACTGGAAAAATACGATAGGATGTATGAATCGGTAACCCAATTGGAAATGGTGAACCAAAAGGAAGCCAATCCCTATTTGGGATTCGGGCTTGATTATATTCCAGTGGCCGATAGGGCGGGAATGAGCTTTAGCGATAACGGAAAGGATATTTTGATGCCCATGGTTTCGCTTTCCATTCCGATTTTTAATAATAAATACAATTCTATTACGGTTCAGAATGAATTGCGAAAAGAGGAAATCAACGCCCAAAAAGTGAATCGCCTAAACCGCTTGAAAACCATTTTGGCCGATGCGATCAATAGCGGGGAAGCTCAAAAAATAAAGTTCAGGACACAACAAAAAAATTTGAAACAGGCCAAAGATGCGGAAGAAATACTCATCAAAAACTATGAAACCGGAACTATAGACTTCAACGATGTACTCGACATCCAAGAACTGCAATTACGGTTCCAAATGAACTCTATTGATGCCGCTAAAAATTATTACGTGCAAATGGCCATGATCAATTACCTAACGAATCAATAAAATAACATTCAATGGCGCTGTTCCAATTATCGATCTCAATGCTAAAATGAATATGATGAAACACACCTATCACATACATGGAATGACCTGCAACGGCTGTCGTAAGCATGTCGAGGATACCCTCTCAAAAGTGGAAGGGGTGACCGCGGTATCGGTAAACTTGGAAAGGGCCGAAGCGAACATTGAAATGGAATCACATATCCCAATCCAAAGATTTCAGGAGGCCCTGAAAGCCGATGGAGGGCGGTACAGTATCCATAAACTAGGTGACCATCAACATGGTGATAAGAAGAAAAAGGAGATTTCAAGCAAGAAAGGCACCGGCACGTTTTATTGCCCCATGCGCTGTGAGGGCGATAAAACCTATGACCGTCCCGGTGATTGTCCGGTCTGTGGAATGGACCTGGTGGAGGAGCAAAAGCTATCGGCAAATGCATCCATCCAGTACACCTGCCCGATGCATCCCGAAATCATAAAAGACCAAGCAGGCAGTTGTCCGATCTGTGGGATGGATCTCGTTCCCATGCAACCCGATCTTTCCGCGGAGGAAAAGACCTATAAAAAATTGCTCAAAAAACTTTGGATAGCGGCGGTGTTCACCTTGCCGATTTTCTTGATCGCCATGTCGGAGATGTTGCCCCAAAATCCGCTATATGA
>JBATHI010000043.1:0-9146 GCA_049666645.1 Flavobacteriaceae bacterium
ATGATCACATCGGGAAGCACCCTGGTGCCATCGGCAAGGGTAAAACTCTGTTGCACACTGTATTCCCGATCTTTTTCCAGGCCCGATTTTTCCAATACCCGCTCCAACACCAGTTCCCCCCAATTGCCCTGCATCTTGCTATCGCCTTTCAGGGCTTTGGTAAGGTTTTCGGCCTCTTGTGTTATTTTCAGGTTTTGGCTCTGAAGGTTCAAAAGTTGTTCCTTCAAGGCAGAATGGATGCTGATGTTCTCTTTCTGGCTTTCTTCCACTTTCTTTTCGAACAAAAGAATTTTTTCTTGCAATGGATTCAGTATGTTTCTGATGTTCAGCTGGTTCTGTTCGGTAAACTTGGTACTTTTTTCATCCAAGATCTTATTGGCCAGGTTTTCGAACTCTTTGGTGAACTTCTCCTGTAGTTTTTCTACTTCTTCTTTCTGCTCTTCATTTTTCTGCGTTAAATTTTCCATATCGGCCTCGTAACGCACGATTTGGTTGCCCAAACGTACTTTTTCCGCCTGTAGCTGATTTTTCTGTTCCTCCAAGGCGAACAGCCGCTGTTCCAGGTCGGAAACCCTGTATAGCAGCTGTTTTTCTTCCGCTTCAAGATTGCTCAATCCAGATTTGGTCTTCAGCCCTTGTATATAAATGCCCAAAAGATAACCCACTGCCAGGGAAAGCAATCCCAGTCCTAAAAAAATCAAATATTCGTTCATCCTTGTCCTAAAATACTGGAAGTAAAGATACGGGTTTGACATTAAAATTGTAAGTCGTACCGTTTTTACTTTTCGATACGGAAAGAGCCCGTTTTAGCGTCAAATGTAACCGTATCCGAGGGAAACAACTGATCGAAGGCTTTTTGTTCTATCAAGCTACACGGTGGCCCGAAGGGGTTCTCATTCCCATTCAGAAGCAACAAGCCATCACAGAGCTGAATGGCCAATTCGATTTCGTGGCTCGTCAAGACGATGGTTTTTTGGGTCTGTTTTGCAATCGACTTTAACAGCTTCAAGATTTTCACCTTGTGGTACAGGTCGAGGTGTGTAGTGGGTTCATCCAATAAGATAAGTGAAGTATCCTGTGCGAATGCCCTCGCGATCATCACCCGTTGCAGTTGGCCATCACTAAGTTCATAGCACTTATTGTTTTTAAGGGGTATCAATTCCAATATCAAAAGGGCATGGTTTATTTTTTGATGATCCTCTTTGGTCAAAGTGCCCAACCAATTGGTATAGGGTTGCCTGCCCAGGGCAACCAGCTCAAAAACGGTCAGGTTTTTGGAGGCAACGGGTTCGGTTAGAACAACACTGATCTCAAGTGCCAAGTCTTTTGGCGAAAATTGTTCCAGGGGAGTTCCATTGATTTCGATACATCCCGAGATTTTCGATTGTACACTGCCCAAGGTTCGCAAAAGGGTAGATTTTCCGATCCCGTTAATGCCCACTATGGCCATCAGTTCCCCGCGATGCAGATCAAAATCGATGCCTTGGGCCACTGGAGGATGGCCGTGATAACCGATTGCCAGTGACCCAGCCCTTAGGACAGCGGGTTTCTGATCAGAACTGTTCATCTCAATGTCTCCCATCTTATTCACTAAAATACCATTTTACGTTTTCTGACCAATAGCCATATGACCACAGGTGCCCCTAAAATACTTGTGATGGCATTGATCGGCAAAACATTTGCCGAATTGGGCAATTGGGCCACGGTGTCGCAGAGCAGCATCAATATGGCCCCATACATCAAAACGGCGGGCAAGAGGATACTGTGGTCGGTGGTGTTGAATATTTGCCGGGTCAAATGCGGCACCGCCAACCCTACAAATGCGATTGGTCCTGCGAAGGCGGTGATGCCCCCCGCCAAGATACCGGTGGCGACGATGATCATATATTTCGCCGTTTTCAGGTCGACCCCCAAACTTTTGGCATAATTTTCACCAAGGAGTAGGGCATTCAAGGCCTTTATCGAGAAAATGCCCATGACACTGCCCGTGGTTAAAATCCCAAAAAGCAGGGAGAGCTGGGACCATGAAAGATTCCCAAGGCTCCCGAATGACCAAAAGATATATTGCCGTAACCTTTCGGCATCTGAAAAATAAGACAGGACGCTGACGATGGCAGCGGTGATGCTGCCGAACATCAAACCAATGATCAAAAGGGCCATGGTGTCCTTCACTTTTGAAGCAACGACCATCACCGCCATCAATACCAGAAAACTACCGATACTTGAAGCCAAGGCGAGGGAGATGTCGTTCACCAAGCCCAGGGCCCATAGTCCCGAAAACAAGGAACTGCCCATAACCAATATCGCTGCGCCCAAACTGGCCCCTGAACTGATGCCCAAGACAAAAGGACCCGCCAAAGGATTCCTGAAAAAAGTTTGCATCAGCAAACCGCTCAACGCCAGCCCGCTGCCTACCATAACGGCCGTAAAGGCCTTTGGAATCCGGTAATTCCAAATTATATATTTCCATGAACGGTTCTCCAAAGTGCCTCCAAAAACAGCTTTTAAAGTGTCTCCAAAAGGTATGGTCACCGAACCCAGGCTAATGTTCAATACCAGCGCAAGGATCAAAGCGACCAGCACTAAAAGAAACGAGTATCGATATGTGTAAAAAGACCCCAATTAGTCCAAGGGTTTAAAAAAGAAAAGTTCGTGGTCGGGCAACAGCTCCGGATGAAAAATGGCGATCAGATCCTTTAATACCAAATCGGGTCGTTGTGGTGCAAGTTCGTAGTAGATCATCCCTCCTGTTGGGCCCAATGTTTTGGCAAAGGTATAGACCTTTTTGTTTTGGTAAGGACTGAACTGTTTGTAATGGGGGCTTCCCGCTGCTAGGTCGACATAGGTCGTGTATTGTGCAGGTGATATCCAAAAATCGCACTGTTGGGCTTTTTCCAGAACCGATTCCCAGCTCAGAGCCAAACTTCCAGTATCTTGATTGTCTGCCCATAAGTAATCACTGTTCGCATCTTTTAAAAATACCGCGGCCCAACTCTTCCCCCCGGGCAAGTACCAAATATCCTTGTAGAGGGCACCGCTCATCACCGTTGGCGTGGATTTGGCCTTTGCCGCCAAAGCCTTTACCGCTGCATAGGAACCTTCGATTTCGCGAAAAATACTGTCTGCCAAAGTTTCTTTTTGAAAGAAAGCGGCAAAGAACTTGATCCATTCCGCCTTTCCCAACGGGGTTTCTTCGGTCCAATCGCCATTGTATACCACTGGAATACCAGAACGTTCTATGGTTTCATAGGCCTTATTGCGCCCGTCGATACCGAAGCCTACCACCAATTCGGGATGTAAAGCCAAGAGCATTTCGGTATTGATGGCTTCATTATTGCCCAGCTCTTTCACCAAATGGGCATCGATCCGTTTTCTTGTTTGTTCGGAGGAAACATATTTCGTATCTGGGAAGCCCACCAATCGATCCGAAACCCCCAGCGCTTCCAAGGCTGGGA
The DNA here is from genome assembly GCA_049666645.1 of Flavobacteriaceae bacterium. Taxonomy (GTDB): domain Bacteria; phylum Bacteroidota; class Bacteroidia; order Flavobacteriales; family Flavobacteriaceae; genus Pelagihabitans. Next base: position 3,456 of record JBATHI010000043.1, read on the forward strand.
TATGGGTAGTGGAGGTGACCACGATTTCATTTACAGGGATCGGGACAATGGCTTCGTATTGTTCGGCAAAGGGCGACAAACGCTCTAGTTTATCCTTGGGTATCAAAGCATAGGTAATTGCCGAACTGGCATCGGACCAAGGGGCAATAACTTTCAGGAGCGTTATTCCCGAATCCAAATGCTCAAGTTCAAAACCTTTGGCATGTCTTACTTCATGGGTAATCTGAGCTTTTTCTCCAGAAAATACGGTCTTTGGCGTCCTCTGACATGCCAAAAGCGACACCATCAAAACAAAGAGTATTATTTTTTTCAAGGATCAAATTTGATTGCCTTTCAAAAGTACCATTATTTCATCTTTACCTTGAAAAAATGCATTAAATGTTTAATTTGGCTCCGAATATTGGTTTCTGTCCACTTCTGAGAGCGGATCGGAATTAAAAGGGAATCCAGTGAATTGGTTTTAGCCTTAATGGTTTGTAATCATATCGGGGTGTTAGAATCAAAAATTCTGGAACTGTTCCCGCAACTGTAAGCTTTGTCCTTTCATTAAAAAGTAAGGATGGCTGCCATTTTCTTCGTATACCACTGTTTGGGCCGAATGCTGTTCGCCAAATGGGAAGGTCGATGGCAGTACGCAAGTCAGGAGACCTGCCAAGTTCAAAAGTCGTTGTTAAACTTTCGGGATAAAAGGTTAGGAATGGTGACCAGCATATCGTATGCCCGTATAATTCGTTGAAACCAATGAACAAACTCCTTATTAGCCTATGTGCCAATGGTTTGGTGTGCCTCGCCAGTACAGCACAGCAACAAAATGACACGCTCCAACCCACAATCTTGGATGAAGTTGTGGTAAGTGATTCCCGTTTTGCACTGAAAAGGGAACATTCGGGCAAGACTGTAATCAAAATTTCCCAAGAGGAACTGGAAAATCACCAAGGACAGAATGTCGCAGAGATCATCAATTTAAAAAGCGGAATTGAAATCAATGGCAGCAGGGGAAGGGAAGGAGCAATACTCGGCGTATTCGCGCGGGGCGGAAGGGGCCGACAAGTTTTGGTAGTTATCGATGGTATTCGGGTTTCAGATCCAGCTTCTTCTTCCTCAGAATACGATCTTCGGCTTTTGTCGACCGCCAATATAGAATCGATAGAAATCATGAAGGGAGCCTCAAGCACCCTATATGGAGCGAATGCGGCCACTGCGGTCATCAATGTGGTCACCAAAAAAGCACCTAAAGCTCGGGCTCAGCTCAACCTTAGCACAAGTTGGGGTACCAACCAGACTTCAGAAGATCAAAATAATAAAATATCCGAAGCCAATAACAATGTCTGTTTTGGGGGAACTTTGGGAAGATTTACTTATCAAACGGTGTTTACCAATAGATATGCTGATGGGCTCTCAGCCGTAATTACACCAGAGAACCAAGCAGATGCTTTTTCAACCTATGGTACCGATTTCAAAATAGGATATCATTCCCGAGAAGGAATGAATGTTTTTGTTTATGGCAATGCAACTCATTTAAAAACGGATTATGATGATGCTTTTGGTTTCACCGATGCCCCCTTTTTGTACAAAAGCACACAAAAAAGGGTTGGACTCCAAAGTGCATTTCCCATTTCGAAAACATCATTAAACTTCAACATTGCCTTTACCGATTATCGGTCTGGGAATATCAGTGATTTTCCCAATATCTTCAATGGCAGGAATGTAGTGGCCGACTTATACCATAAGTATAATATGGGTGGGGTTTTGTATTCCATAATAGGCCTAAACTACATCAAGGATACAGCCCAATTTGATGCCACTGAAGACATTACCATTCTAGATCCATATGTAAATATGGTTCTAATCTCCAGTCTGGGCCTGAACCTAAATATGGGGTTGAGATGGAACAACCACTCTGAATATGGGTCGCATTTGGTTTACAATTTCAACCCATCATATACCCTTGAGACCAAAAGGGGTTATTTGAAGTTTTTGGGCTCTTGGGCAACATCATATGTCACCCCGTCACTGACACAGCTTTATGGTTTTTTTGGAGCAAATCCCGACTTGGAGCCTGAAAATGATAAAACATTGGAGACAGCTATTGAATTGGCGAATAACAATTTCCGTATCAGCACCCTCTATTTTAATAGAAGGGAAGAGAATTTCGTTTTCTACGATGGTCAAAACGCCATATATCGTAATGCCATAGAACAAATAATGGCCCAGGGCTTTGAGGTAGAATTGAATTGGGAGATTATGGAAAAAATACAGCTAATGTATAACTATACCTTTACCGAACGCAAGGGGGATGCGGGAATACGGTTACCAAAACATAAGACAAACCTGGATTTGGGATTTTCAGTTTCACAGAAAACCTACCTATCGGTGAATTATGCCCTCACCGGGTCGAGAACCGATACCGATTTTACCACTTTTGAAGTTGTTGACCTGCCTTTATTTTCATTGATAAGTCTCTACTGTTCGAAGGAGTTGCTTTTGGAACAGATGAAAGTATTCTTTAGGGCCGACAACCTTCTCAATGAGAACTATACCGAGGTTTTTGGTTACACGACCAGGGGAAGAAATTTCAGCATTGGAATTTCGTTGTCCCTTTAAATTGGCAAGCAACCATAAGAAAACCACCGATTTTAAGCGGTGGTTTTTTTATATATGAGTCGGATGATTCTCATTTGATATTTAAGGGATTGTCCTCTACCATGTTATCTTTTATGGGGGTGAACATTTTGGAACTGGTCATTATTTTTGCGGGCATGGCCACGGTAAAGTCATATTTGGCGGAAACGCCGGTGATGTCTTGGATGGCTCTTGCCAAAAGGGGTTCGTCCTGGTCGCCCAAAATGCCCAGATTCTCCAAATCTTCCTCCAATTCAATATCTGGAATCAAACCAGCGGTGTAGTCGGAGAAGCCATCGGCATTTTCACTTCTTCCTACCAAAGGCTGCAGGCCCCATTTGTTTTTGGGATTGATCTTGGCCTCCCGTGCAGGACTGTAGACCCATGGCCCAAAATTGCTGTCGGGATCATCGACCATGGTGATCGAAAACTCATTTTTTCCCCGAGTGCTTTCGCCTATCTGAACCACCTCCATATAAGGTGTTAGGCAATTGATTACCAATTCACTGGCCGAAGCTGAACTATTCGTGGCCAGAAAATAGACTTTGGATAAATTAAGGGAATTGAGATCGGTCCCTGCCCCTGTTTTATTGGTAAAGTAACGATTCAGTTGGCTATCGTTATAAAGGGGTTGGATTTTTGTGCTATATCTGTACTTAAGAAAAAGATCATTGGTATTGGTGCCGTAGACCAAGCTCGACAATAGTATCGCCGAACTGACAAAACCCCCTGGATTATAGCGAAGGTCAATGACCAATTCCGTAATCCCCCCAGCCTTAAAACGGCCAAACACATCGTTGAGTTGCTCGTCATATTCCGTGACAAATCCATTGTAGATCAAATACCCGATTTTCTGTCCATTGATTTCAAAGATTTTATCCAGGAAAATCGGATTTTCACTTAAATTGGCCGTTTTGGTCAAGGCGATTTCCTCCCCATTCGGGGTCACAGAACTGTTTTGAATGGTGGCCATGTTCAGAGTATAGCTATCATTATCACCAAAAAGCAGGTCGATGTAGTTATTGAGATTCAAGGCTACACCATCCACACCGGTAAACAGGTCGCCCCGTTTGATGGTTTTGGTGGCCGCATTCGAACCAGGTACAATATAACGGACGTAACCAAAAAGATCATCAGTCCCTGAAAAACGTACCAGCCCGAATTCCATTCCGTTGCTTTTTGAAATCCCGGAAAGCGATTGGGTCAATATTTTATAGTCGCTGCGATAATAGCTGAAACGGTCCTCGCCAAAAAGTAGTTTATTGTCAAAAAAAGCGCCTGGATCTGCCTCGGAGGTTAAAAATTCTGTATAAAGCTTGGTACCTTCCGCGCTTACAGGAAATCTATCGTCCGCTAAATCGGGCACGTCGGCCTGCCAAAAGTACCAGTAGTTCATCGCCTTCCACATAAAGTCCTGAACATCTGCCCCAGCAGAGGGGTCAGGGGAAACAGTATTTGGGATAAATAAATCATTATCCTTGGAACAGGATAACAATAAGAAAAATATAAGTAGTCCTATCAACTTTTTCATTTGGGATTGTTTTGGGGGTTATGCATAATGATTGCGAACGCTTGGTCCTGCAGGTTTAATTTTCCATTTTGGCCTTATGGGCCGGTACTTTGTCGAGAATAAGGTTGTCCTTGGTCGGGGTGAACATTTTTGAACTGCTCATTAATTTTACCGGAAACTTCACGTCAAAACTTACTTTGGCACTGACTCCGGTTATTTCTTGGATGGCTCTAGCCAACAGTGGCTCATTGGAATCTCCAAGAATACCCAAATTGGTTAAGTCTTCCTCCAATTCTATATCGGGGACCAGTCCGTTCGAGTAATCTGAAAAGCCTGCAGAATTTTCCACGGTCACTATAATAGGTTGAACGGCCCATTGGTTGTCTGGATTAATTTGATCTTCTCGATCGGGCTGATAAAAATAACTGTTTGCCGGGTCATCCACGAAGGTATTGGACCCTTGGTTCTTTCCAACCGTTGTTTCGCCAATATGTACCACATTGATGTATGGTTCCAGGCCCACCATGACCAGCTCGCTTGCGGAGGCCGATCCCCTGGTGGCAATCACAAATACCCTGCTTAGGATTAAATTGTTCAATGGGGCGTTCAAATTGCCGAACGCAGTGCCCGTTGTATTCACGAAATTATTATCCAATTCCCCAGGGCCAAACGCGGATTCAATTTTTGCATTGTACCTGTCTTTCCACAGCAGATTCGAGGTATTGGTATCATATATCAAACTTGCCAGAACCTGTACCGTTGATCCACTGCCTCCGGGGTTATACCTCAGGTCCAAAACCAAATCGGTAATATTGGCGGCTTTAAAGTCGCCAAACACCTGGTTCAATTGGTCACTTGATTCCCCCGTAAACTGATTGTACATTAAATAGCCCACATTTTGCCCCCCAACATCAAATACTTTTGACACCAGTACAGGGTCTTCGACCAGGTTTTCCTGTTTTGTAAGCGAAATTTCCACTCCATTCGGGGTGATGGTATTTTCAACAATATCGGCCATGTTCAGGGTATAGGAAGCATTGCTGCCGAACAATAAGTCTACGTAATTGTTGATATTCAAGGTCTGCCCGTCGACCCCCGTGAATATATCGCCCCTCGCAATAGGTTTTGTGGAGGCATCCGACCCAGCTATCACATAGCGCACATAGCCAAAAACATCATCACTGCCCGAGAACCGAACCAAACCGAATTCCAAACCATTGCTGGTGAAGATTCCTGCCAACGAATTTACAAGGTCTTTGTAATTTTGCGCAGCACCACTAAAACGATCATCCGGAGTGAGTAGTCGATCATAAAAAAATGCTTCGGGGTCTGGTGTTTCTGTGAGAAAGGCCTCATAGTCTTCCTGTGAGCCAAAACGATCATCGGCCAGATCCGCAACTTCTGCCTGCCATAGATAGAAAGCATTCATGGTCTGCCACATAAAATCCTGAACGACTATATTAACCGTTTCATTAGGTTCTTCAGTAATCGGGGCAGGTGGTGCGACTACATCATCATTCTTATTGCAATTGGTCAATAGTAGGCCAAGGAAGAGGAAC